>CANNNV010000121.1 GCA_947506155.1 Methylococcaceae bacterium | reverse complement strand
CAGCGTGATCCGATCCTTTACAAGCTGCGAACTAAGGAAGCATTCGCTGGTAAGTCTTAACGACCCGTTGTAATCGTAGCACTGTGTTAGCGCTTAGTCTGGTCAACCTAGCTTTTACAAGCTCCGTCCTTCAGGGCGGGGTGATTGACGATTCTCTAAACGCTTTAACGCGGGTTACTTAATGCTTATGCCTAACACTCGCTCTGCGTTCGTATGGCATTGTTAACGTCCAATGCTTCTTTCACAATTATGTTGAAAGTGGCGAGAGTGTAATTTAATATCCAAATTTGTCAAGCTGCTGTGTTTTACTTGGTTTTAATCTATTGGTCTTACTACTTAAAGCGCCCTGATACCTGCTTGGTTTTTTTGTATTATTCAACCATTCTAGGTGTATACTCCGTAACCCTCTTAGCCATAAAAATCCAACACATACGGTATCAAACTGATGACTGAAAAGACAGTAAGTAAATATCTGCTTAACCTTGAAAAACACTTCGCCGCAGACAACCCGGTATTGCTGAAAGCTTCCAAAGTCTTTCAGGAACTGGACCAACTTGAATATGATCTGGGACTGATCGAAATGGATGAAACGACGGCCTGTAAAAATTCATGGTGGCCAATCATCAGTTTGATTGGCGGTAATTCGACCGCCAAATCCAGATTTATTAATAATTATTTGGACTCGGACAACCAGTTTTCCGGCATTCAAACAGCCAGTCATAAATTTACGGTATTGCTGCATAATAATCAGTCCAGCCAGGCAACGTTGCCCGGTACCGCGCTGGACGTGGATCACCGGTTTCCATTTTATCAAATTAGCAATAAAATCGAGCAGCAGCAACAAGGTGAGGGCGACCGAATCAATTCTTATCTGGAATTAAAAACGCTCAATAGTGAACGACTGAAAAGCAAACTTTTTATCGATACCCCCAACGTCAGTGCGGCGCCGTCCAATCCGGTTACCTCGCTATTAGCAAAACACAGTATTGAGAGTGCGGATCTGGTTTTAATTTTTACCGATATTTTTGATTCAACCTCGCCACTGGTCGATGAAATAATAGCCAGTATTATTCTTCATCAAGACTCCAATAAATTTGTTTATCTCATAGATAGACCGGCAGCATTGTTGAATTCTCCCAGCAATAACGAAATCATTTCGTCATGGCAAAGAAAGCTGGCTGGCTTGGGTTTAAATACCGGTCAATTTATTGTTCTGCCTAGTCAAGAAGTCGGCGTTATCGCTCAAATTCAGGCTGATTTTGCCGCAATAGACCAGCGCATAGCCAATGTCGGACATGATCGCACTTACCGGGTGCTGAACTCGCTAGAAAAAAATGTACGCGAAATTAATAATGTGGTGATACCCGAAGTCAAAAAAGCCATTGTGCAATGGAAGGAACGCTCGGTTTTTTCCAGCCTGATTGTGCTTGGATTTATTGCCACCCTGGCCATTTTTGCCGAAATACAAACCGGTATTCTGGAACTGTTGATAGACCCGATTATTGGGCCAGTAATATTGGTTACGCTGATCGTTATCATGACACCTTTACATATTCTGTTTAGCAAAATTCAGGCGAAAATAATCATCAGCCAGCTTAACGCCCGGCAAAAAGAATTGCATTTAATGGAAAATTTGGCGGGTGTTTTTGAACAAAATTTGATTTTCAGTCGCATGATGCTGCCGATTTCGGAACCCAAAGGCTGGAATAAAAAAACTAAGCTCCGCTTGACTCAACTGTCCATTAAGACCAAAGAACTGGTGCAATTATTAAATGATAATTTCAGCACTTATGACGGCGCTCCTTCGGATACGACCAGTCTTAAATAGAATGTAAGGATCACGCCAGGTCGTTATGGATATTTTGAAACAATATTTGCCACTATGCGGGTTACAAAATAATCCGCTAATGCTGCCGAGATCAGTCGATTTTTTTAAACAAAATCTGTTGTTTTATTTTGTGGTTGAATATTTCATGCAGGTCAACATGACTGACGACCCGGTAGAAGCTTTTACCGAAGTCAGTATGGCGTTATTGTTATCACTGATATTTATAGGTGTTATGCTGTTTTTGAACAGAACTTTATACGCTTATATACAAGTGACAACGGCGATTATATTTTGTGCAAATATAGTCGCCGTGTTCGTCGTGCCGGTGATGATTTGGCTAACGGTCAGTGAAGATGCGTTAAGTTATTATTTGTTAAGTTTGCTGTTATTTTGGAATTATGCGCTGGTAACTCATATTATCAGGCAAGTTCTATCGATTAATATTTTCGCCAGTTTGGTCTTGTCTTTGTTTTATTTTGTAGCGACTTATTTAGGTGCCTTTGCGCTGGGACAATTGCTGTAAAAAGCACGGTCCACAACCTGCAAAAACTCAGTTACAAAGAAATCCTGGAAATCCCTACGGCTTTACGCAATTCTTTCATAAACGGCACACTGACGGCACGGGCTTTTTGTGCACCTTCCTGTAATTGTTCTTCGATATGCTCCGGCGCCTGCATCAAGGCCTCATAACGTGCTCTTGCCGGGGTGATGTGATCATTAATATGTTCAAATAACACCTGCTTCATTTCACCCCAGGCAATACCTTTTGCATAACGCAAGCGTATTTGAGCCACCTCTGCCTGTGTCGCAAAAGCCTGATAAATGCCGAATAAAGTACAGTCTTCAGGATCTTTGGGTACCCCCGGTTCCAGCGAGTTGGTTTTAATTTTGTTAATGAGTTTTCTTAGCTTTTTTTCAGGCTCGAATAACGGAATGGTATTGTTATAACTCTTGCTCATCTTGCGCCCATCCATGCCCAGCAAGGTTGAGGCATGTTCTTCAATCACCGCTTCCGGCAGCACAAAATGTTCGCCATAAATGTGATTAAAACGCCCGGCAATATCCCTGGCCATTTCAATATGCTGAATCTGATCTTTGCCCACCGGGACTTTATTGGCATTAAACATCAGCATATCGGCTGCCATTAGGATTGGATAGCTGAACAAGCCCATAGAGATGCCTTTATCGGCATCGTTCTCGCCGCCCTGTTCATTCTCTGCAACCGCCGCCTTGTAAGCATGTGCCCGGTTCATCAAGCCTTTTGCTGCAACGCAGGTCAGCAGCCAAGACAGTTCCATAATTTCTGGAACATCCGATTGCCGATAGAAAACAGCATTCGACGTATCCAGGCCCAAAGCCAGCCAAGTTGCGGCAATCTCCAGACTGGACTGTCTGACCCTTTCCGGCTCCTGACATTTAATAAGCGCATGATAATCGGCCAGAAAATAAAACGGCGTAACATTAGCGTCCTTGCTTGCTGCGATGGCCGGCCTGATGGCGCCGACATAATTACCCAAATGCGGCGTACCGGTGGTTGTGATTCCAGTTAAAACGATGGCTTTATTCATTCAGAAATCCAGCTATATGAAATGTAAAAATGGGCACCTTATTACATTGTCAGTTTAATTTCCAGTGCTAGGATTGAATTTACGTGGGTTAAATCAATTTAAAAGACTGTTAACTTAAGCAAAACACATCTATAGCACTCATCTTTGGCTTTTAAATAAACATAATCAGTCTGTTTTTTGATTGAATTTTAGTGGACACTAATACTTAAACATCTTGAGTTATCAGGGTTTCTTCTTCAGTATCGTGGTAAACAGGCAAACAAATAGCTACACTACGGCTTTGATCACATGCCAACATAAATATTGCTATGTTAAAACAGACGCCGCTTTACAATTTTCATCTTGAGTTGGGTGCTAAAATGATACCCTTTGCTGGTTACCATATGCCACTGCAATATGGTCGAGGCATGTTACACGAGCATCTACATTGCAGAAATCACGCTGGTTTTTTCGATATTTCCCATATGGGGCAGTGCATGATACTGGGCGATAATGTTGTTGCTGAATTGGGAGGACTGATCCCTAATGACATTAGCAATCTTGGAGTCGGAGAACAAAAATACACGGTATTGACCAACAATAATGGCGGGATTATTGATGATATTATCATTATCCGTATCGAATCGGGCTTGATCATTATCGTCAATGCCGCCTGCAAAGAAAAAGACTTTAGTTATCTGCGCAGTCGTTTATCTGATCAATGTTTTTTTAATGAGCTGACAAATCAGGCCTTATTTTCCTTGCAAGGTCCTGCCGCCGCATCAGTTATAGAAAGATTTTCTGTGCAAGCTGCCAAACTTAACTTTATGACAGCCTGCGGCACTGATATCAACGGCATAAAGTGTAACATCATGCGTTGCGGCTATACCGGAGAAGACGGCTTTGAAATTTTGGTAGATCATCTTTATGCACAACAGCTTGCTCGTTTGTTATTAGCTCAAGACGAGGTCGAACCTACCGGTTTGGGTGCAAGAGATACACTACGACTGGAAGCGGGATTATGTCTGTATGGTCATGAAATTAATGAATCAATTACGCCGGTAGAGGCCAATTTGCATTGGTTGCTCAAAAAAGGTGCTAATCAGTTTCCTGGTGCCAACAAAATTTTGTCTCAGTTGAAATACGGTTCAGAAAAAATCCGTGTGGGTTTGCATATCGACAGTAAAATTCCTGTACGGGATGGCAGTATCATTTGTAATAGTTCAGGTGTCGCCGTAGGCTATGTTACTAGCGGTGGCTTTTCACCGAGCCTGGAACGACCTATAGCGATGGCCTTACTGGCCCCGTACCTCCTTGAGCTCGACGATACACTCTATGCCAGGGTACGTGAGCACCATATTGTCGTTACCGTAACCCCATTGCCATTTATTCCTCATCGCTACCATCGGTAAACCTATGACTTCAGTTCGCCCTAGCCTGACTCAACTGGAAATGCGCGGTAACTTCATCAACCGCCATATCGGCCCCAATCCTCAGCAAACTAAAGCCATGTTGGCAGAACTGGGTATCAGTGAACTGGAAGACATTATCGAGCTGGCGATACCGTCTAATATCCTAAATCATGAACCGTTAAAGCTGACCGAAACCATCAGCGAACGCGCGGTGATCAAGCATTTGCGCAAAATGCGCGAACGCAACAAGGTGTTTACTTCGATGATCGGCATGGGCTATTACGACACCATTATGCCGGCGGTGATCAAGCGCAATGTACTGGAAAATCCCGGCTGGTATACGGCTTATACACCGTATCAGGCGGAAGTTAGCCAGGGTCGGCTGGAAGCGTTACTTAACTTTCAGCAAGTCATAATCGATTTAACCGGCATGGAGATTGTCAATGCCTCGTTGCTGGATGAGGCTACGGCGGCCGCAGAAGCGATGACACTCTCCCGGCGGATGTCGAAAAGTTCTGCCAACAGCATTTTTGTGGATCAAAACTGTCACCCGCAAACCATCGCCGTAATCAAGACTCGCGCCGGTTCCCTGGGTTATAAAGTCATCGTTGCCGACCCTTTTGATAATTTGGAACAGCATGATTTTTTTGCTTTGCTACTGCAATATCCGGGCTGTGACGGTGCAGTAAAGGATTTAACTGCCGTCACCAACATAGCTCAGGGGAAATCAGCGCTGGTCACGGTGGCGGCGGATTTGCTTGCGCTGGTGTTACTTAAACCACCTGCCGAATTCGGTGTCGATATCGTGGTCGGCAGCTCCCAGCGTTTTGGCGTGCCGATGGGGTATGGCGGACCCCATGCTGCGTATTTTTCGACCAAAGACGAATACAAACGCTCGATGCCCGGTCGCATTATCGGCGTTTCTAAAGACAGTCACGGACAGCCGGCTTTGCGGTTGGCGCTGCAAACCCGGGAGCAACATATCCGCCGGGACAAGGCTACCAGTAATATCTGTACCGCTCAGGTGTTACTGGCCGTCATTGCTGGATTTTATGCGGTTTATCATGGTGCTGACGGTTTGCGTTTAATTGCGGGTCGGGTGCATCGTTATACGCAAATTCTGGCCGCAGGTCTTACCGAGTTGGGGTATCCGGTGCTGAGTTTCTGTTATTTCGATACCCTGGTCATCAGCACGCCTAACCGAGCCAAGCATATCCTGGCACAGGCTGCGGAAGTCAATATCAACCTGCGTGTTATTGATGCTGATCATATCGGCATCTCGCTAGACGAAACGACCAACCGGGAAAACCTCAGAGCAGTCTGGCAGGTTTTTGCCTCCCCGGTAGCCGATCTTCCCGACATTAATAGCCTGGATGCGATAGTTGGCGAATGTATTCCGCAAGCCTTGTTGCGCAACGATCAGATATTGCAACATCCGGTGTTCGAGCGCTACCATTCGGAAACCGAAATGATGCGCTATATGCGAAGATTGGCTAGACGCGATATAGCGCTGGATCGCTCGATGATACCGCTAGGTTCCTGCACTATGAAGCTAAATGCTGCGACTGAAATGCAGACTATTTCCTATCATGAATTTAACGGTCTGCACCCATTTGCACCTCTCTATCAAACTCACGGCTATCAGCAGATGTTTGCTGAGCTGGAAGATATGCTTTGCGACCTGACCGGTTTTGATGCGTTCTCTCTACAACCTAACGCGGGTTCCCAGGGCGAATACACCGGCCTGCTAGTGATCCGTAAATACCATGAAGTCAGAGGCCAGGCGCAGCGCAATATCTGCCTGATACCTAGCTCAGCACACGGTACTAATCCGGCCAGCGCGGCGCTGGCCGGGCTTAAAGTCGTGGTGGTTGCCTGTGATCAAAATGGCAATGTTAGTCTGGATGATTTGCGCGCAAAAACAGCTGAGTATCACGAGACACTGGCTGCATTAATGATTACCTATCCGTCCACGCATGGCGTGTTTGAACAGGGATTTAGAGAAATATGTGAGTTGGTTCACCAGTATGGCGGGCAGGTTTATCTGGATGGCGCGAATTTTAATGCGTTGGTCGGTTTAAGCCGTCCCGGAAAAATAGGTGTCGATGTTGCGCATCTTAATCTGCATAAAACCTTTTGCATTCCGCATGGCGGCGGCGGTCCTGGCGTCGGTCCGATCGGTGTGGGCGCACATTTAGCACCATTCCTACCAGACCATCCGGTCGTTGATGGTGTTAATCCATTTAAAGGGGAGCACAACACCATAGGTACGGTATCTGCCGCACCCTGGGGTTCGGCCAGCATTTACACTATTTCCTGGGCCTATATTGCGATGATGGGCGCGGCCGGTTTAAAACGTGCGACCTTGACGGCGATTTTGAATGCCAATTACATTGCCAAGCGTCTAAGCTCGCATTATCCAATTTTATACACCGGCAACAACGGTTGGGTGGCGCATGAATGTATTATCGATTGCCACCAATTTAAAAAGACCTGCAACATCACCGTCGAAGACATCGCTAAACGCCTGATAGATTACGGCTTTCATGCGCCGACGGTATCGTTTCCAGTGGTCGACACCTTGATGATAGAACCCACTGAAAGCGAAGACAAAGCTGAAATTGACCGGTTTTGTGCTGCGTTAATCGCTATTCGAGAAGAAATAAAAGCCATAGAAACGGGTGAGGCTAGCTTCGAAAACAATCTCCTGCATAATGCGCCGCACACCCACCGTCTGTTACTGGAAAAATGGGAGCTACCTTACTCCAAACAACAGGCTTTTTTCCCCAACAGCGATCAGCATGATGACAAATACTGGCCGCCGGTCGGACGTGTCGATAATGTGTATGGTGACCGACATGTGTTTTGCAGTTGCCCACCGTGGGAGCAGGATTAATCCGTTTCCTACATCCGTAATGGTGTAACGTTGCCAGTCAGGCGATAGTTTTTATAATCTGCGATAACTTGGGCATGGTCGAAAGCGAGTACAGACGGTAAATTGTCAAAGGTGAAAATGCCGAAATTTTTTGCATCATCTGCCGCCCTTGGCATTCCCGATGCTTCTGCGATATAAACGGCTGTGACAGTATGGTTGCGAGGATCACGATCAGCCTTGGAATAGATTCCTAGTAACACTTTTAGGCTAACGTCCAGACAGGTTTCTTCCTTGGCTTCACGGATAGCGGCATGTTCTAAGGTTTCGCCTATATCGACAAAACCACCTGGTACGGCCCAACCGTAAGGTTGATAGGCGCGTTCGATCAATACAAAAGGTTGGCCAGATTGGTCGATTAGTTCGATTAAAATATCAGCTGCCAGTAAAGGGGTGACAGGTATCGGCATGTTTTTTCCTAAAGTGAGATGTCCGATGATAGTAAACCAGTACCTGGTGGTTCGCAATAAATGACCATCGTTATTAAGTCGGTAATATTTTCGGCTTGCATTTTTGCCATAATACTTGCTCGGTGTACGTCGACGGTGCGGTTGCTGATATGGAGTTTTTTTGCAGCTTCCTTGTTGGAGTGACTTGAAGTTATTAGATGTAGCACTTCTTTTTCCCTCGCGGTTAAGTGATCAATGCGCTCTTGTATCACATGTTTTTTGGCAAAGGCTTTTCTGAATATCAGGTCGTTTTTAATAGCTTCATCAATGCGTTCCAGTAATACCTCGTTGGCGAACGGTTTTTCCAGGAAATCAACAGCCCCGGCTCTGAATGCTTGTGCTGCATCAGGAATGTCAGCATGACCACTAATAAATATAATCGGAATTCGAATGTCCTGCTTCAATAATTCCTGATTGTACCGGATTATGGGGGCAGCCGAAAATCCTTGAGCGAAGCGGAAATCAATAAATTTTCCAACCAATTCTCGTGATAGGCAAAGCCATTAAGTCGGTCTGCTGGACATCTTTTACCCTGGTGCTTTTTTATCGTCAT
>CANNNV010000120.1 GCA_947506155.1 Methylococcaceae bacterium | reverse complement strand
CCCAGCGTGATCCGATCCTTTACAAGCTGCGAACTAAGGAAGCATTCGCTGGTAAGTCTTAACGACCTGTTGTAATCGTAGTGCCTAAGCACTTAGTCTGGTCAACCTAGCTTTTGCAAGCTCCGTCCTTCAGGGCGGGGTGATTGACGTCCCTGCCTCTGCCAATCGTGATTCGAGCTGTTTAACCCGCACGGCAATATTGCTGACAACCTCCTCAACACTTTGAGCGATTTGCCGTAATACCGGCATCATTACACCGCCATGAGCGGCTTCAATACCGGTCGATCGCGCAATCACCAGACCAGTAGTGCATTGTTTTCCGGTGCGCCTTATCGTAAGTTGTAACTCACGCACTAAATTGGCGATAACCTGCGCCATTTCATCCACGGCCGCTTGGCTATAGGCACAGGTGGCAGCAATATGGGTTTCTGCCAATTTGCCACAGGCACAGGTCTTGGTCAGCAAACCCAATCGACGCTGCTTGTGTCGTTTATTTGCAGTAACCTCCACCTGACGATAAATTAGTTCTGATAACCCTTGCATCGCAATCGCCATCTTCTCGCTAAATATCCGCAGTTCCCGCGCGACTACACTAAAGCCTATCGCATTGGTCCCCGCTTGTCTGGCAACCAACATTGCATTGGTCGCAGCCAGACTGATGTTTTCTGCCGCATAAACGATGGACTTAATCTCCTCATTGATTTCTGCGATGGCTTTTAATTCATTCATGTCATTCACCTTTTACTGCCGCCAGCGTTGCCATGTCATCCATCGACAGCACCCGCTGAATATCCAGGATGATCACAAACTTATCCTTGATCTTACCCATACCGGCAATAAAATCAGCACGGATATTAGTACCAAACGTCGGCGTCGGTTCAATTTCATTAGCCGGAATTTCCAATACCGCATTCACCGCATCGACCATCACGCCGATATTTTGATTTTTTGCACCCGATACCACTTCAATGATAATGATACAGTTACGCCGACCTATCGAGGTCAACGCCTTACCAAAACGCGCGCTTAAATCAATCACTGGTACTACCGCCCCCCTCAGATTAATTACGCCACGTATGAAGTTTGGCATACGCGGCACTTCGGTTAGTTGACCATATTGAATGATTTCCTTGATCGGCAGTATGCTGATTGCATACGTTTGACCGCTCAATATAAAGGTTAAATATTGTTGCTCTTCCATTTCCTGGATCGGGGCTTGTATTATCGGTGTCAATGCATTCATGAGACCTCCTAGAATTTTACAAATTCAGCTTCGTTAAACGCATGTTTTGCCAACATGGTTTTTCTGGGAGTTGTTTTCACAAAAGTCTGGGGCTTGGCAACGGCCAAATTATGTCGGCTATCACCGACGCTAAAGAACGACATCAAGTCTTGCAATTGCGCTGCCTGTTCGCTCATTTCTTCCGAGGTTGCCGCCAACTGCTCAGAGGAACTGGCATTATGCTGAGTGATCTTGTTGATTTGTTCCATCGCAGTATTGATTTGCGCTGCCCCCGCCGATTGCTCTTCAGACGCCGCCGAAATTTCCTGAACCAGATCAGACGTTTTCTTGATTGAAGGCACGATAGTATCCAAGAGTTTACCGGCGCTTTCCGCCATTTCGACACTGCTGGAGGCCAGTTCGCCGATTTCTTGTGCCGCGACTTGACTGCGCTCTGCCAGTTTCCTCACTTCGGCGGCAACTACCGCAAAACCTTTGCCATGTTCACCGGCTCTGGCGGCTTCAATCGCGGCATTAAGTGCCAGCAAATTGGTTTGATAAGCAATGTCGTCGATAATACCGATTTTTCCAGCGATACTCTTCATTGCGCTGACCGTATGTTTGACCGCATCCCCGCCTTTTACCGCATCGCTACTGGCTTGTGCCGCCATGCCGTCAGTCACTTTGGCGTTTTCAGTATTCTGATTAATCGACGCCGACATTTGCTCGATAGACGCGCTAGTTTCTTCGACGCTGGCCGCCTGTTCGCTAGTCGCTTGGCTCATGCTTTTTGCTGTCGCGGATACTTGTTCACTGGCCGAGGCAATATTGGACGCCGCGCCATTGACTTCGCTGATAACTTGGGAGATTTTTTCGATGGTATTGTTAATAGTATCTTTAAAATCTTTAAGTTGGCCTTTGTAATCACCTTTAATCGTTTGGGTGAGATCGCCCATTTCCATAGCACCGAGAACATCCATCGCTTCATTAACCGGAAGAATAATGCCGTCTAAAGTGTTGTTCACACCTTCGACAATTTTTCGGTAATCGCCTTGGTGTTTAGTCGCGTCGGCACGGGTTTTTAAATTACCGTCGGCTGCGGCAATAGTTAGCATAATAGTGTCAGCAACCAGAGTGTTAACCGCGTCAATACAGGTATTGAGATTGTTTTTAAGAATATTAAAATCGCCGTTGTAAGTAGCGGTAATTCGATCTGGGATATGACCCTTGGCAATGTTGTCGATGTAATCAGCCGCCATATTCAGCGGTTGAATAATCGCATCCAAGAGCTGGTTAACCGAATCGGCGAACTCCTTGGTGGTCCCACTAAAGCCAGCAGTATTAATACGTTCACTCAGTTGCCCTGCGATAGCGGCGGTGGTGACCCGGCTGATTTCAGTATTGGCTTTTACTTCAGCGGTGCAATCTAGCCATTCCACGGCATAGCCATTAATACTGCCCTGCTTATCCAATACCGGGAATACCGTTAAATTAAACGACATATCCAGCACCTGAATAGTGGCTTTATGCGGCATTTTTCTGGGATCGGCAAAAATGCGTTTTTGCATCTCTGGATCACGATGAAAACTGTCGATGCAGACGCCTATTAACCGGTCAGGATCAAAACCGGGAAAGATTTTTTGCAAACCTGGTTTATATTGATTTAATAATTTGAGCAACGATGGATTGGCTGAGGTAATCCTCCGCTCTACATCGCAGGTCATCAATGGCATGACCATGTGCTGTAGCACCGATTTCGACCTATCCGCTTCCGCTTCCAATTTTAAATAGCCTGTTGCATACCAAAATTCAAATACCCCGCCGGTAAATTCACCTTGCTGGTTGACCAGGGCCAACAAAGACACATGAAAATGTTCCTCGCCCAAAGCGACCATCGCCGACCAGTCTTTATGCTGTTTACGCAGTGCCGAAAACACCTGATTGGGTATGGCAGTAAAGCTGTTCAGATTCGCCCCCACAAGATGCTGGGTATCGAAATCCGGGAGTAGTTTTTCAAAAATAGACTGGTGTTGCCTAAACAGTTTGGCCGCAGATGGACTGACTTTGGAAATCACCAGCTGGGCATCAAAGAACATCACGCCATTCCCGGTTTTTTCGAAAAATTGTTGAAATTGGGCCATTTCGTTTTTCTGGCCACGGTTAAAACCATAATCAAATAGGCTCATACAGTATCTCCTAGTGCGGGTTATTTATTTGAGAATTACGTTCTTTCTTGTTCTACCTGGCTCATCAAACCAGGAACATCAACGATTAGCGCCACCTCGCCACTGCCTAGAATAGTGAAGCCGCCGATGCTTTTTTCACCGTTAAATAGCTGACCTAAGGGCTTGATCACGGTCTGAAACTCACCCATGAGTTTATCTACAACCAGTCCGGCCTTATACTCACCATAGCGCACTACCACGATATTCTCGCGTTGCACTCGGTCGCCCTCGGTTGCAAAGTGATCGCGTAACCGTCGGTACGGCAACACTTCACCGCGCAGGCTCAGATAGTGTCCATCATTTTGATCACTGCTCCAGGCTTTTAGTTCGACACATTCAACAACTCTATCCAACGGAATAACGTAAATGGCATTGCCAACACCGACCATGAAGCCGTCAATAATAGCCAGAGTTAACGGAAGCCGAATGCGAACAATACTGCCTTGCCCTGGGATGCTATCCAGATCAACTGTGCCGCGTAAATCCTGGATATTACGACGCACCACATCCATGCCAACACCGCGACCCGATAAGTTACTTACGTTATCGGCGGTGGAAAATCCGGCTTCAAAAATCAGGTTGTAAATATCCTTATCGCTCAGGTTGGCGTTTTCACTGACCAGTCCACGTTCGATCGCTTTGTTAAGAATTTTTCCCTTGTCCAAGCCGCCACCGTCATCAATCACTTCGATAACAATGCTGCCGGCATCATGGTAAGCGTTGAGTTTAAGCGTGCCTTTCGCTGGTTTGCCTCGAGCAAGTCGCAGCTCCGCCGCTTCGATACCGTGATCCATAGAGTTGCGCACCAGATGTGTCAACGGGTCAGCAATTTTTTCAACCACGGTTTTATCCAGTTCAGTTTCTCCGCCGCTGATAAGCAGCTCAACATCTTTGCCCAGTTCTTTACTAACATCTCGTACTACGCGCTGAAAGCGATTGAAAGTGCCGCCGATTTGCACCATGCGCAAGGCCAGCGCCGAATCACGGACTTCCTCGACCAATCGTGACAAGGTCTCGGTGGATTCGACAAGATCAGCCATTTTGGCACGGCGTGCAATCAGACTAGTACCAGCACCGGCAATAATCAGTTCACCGACTAGATTGATCAGTTCGTCAAGTTTTTCAGCATCGACGCGGATCAGACTGGCTTCAGTTTTTTTGTGGTCCTTGATCTGCTGTTGTTTTTCCAGCGCCGCTACAATAACCGGTGAACTGACCAGCTGAGATTCGACCAATGCCACACCGATCGGCTGAGCGAGTTCATCACGCTGTTTTGCTTGAAGGTACAAGATTTTTTCCAGTTCATTCGGCGTTAAAGTCCCGCACTTGACCAGAATTTCCCCTAGGCGCATGTCCTGTTCCGGCAGGTCTAAAATCAGCTGTTGGTATTCGGAGGTTTTACTATGCGGCGGTAAGATGTGGATGGCGCAGTCGCTACTGACAAAATTAAAAATGCTTTCAATGGCGAGTTTGTTAGCATTACTGCTAAAGCTGATTTCAAAGCCCAAATAGCAGGATTCTGGGTCCATGTCTTCGGCGACAGGAACGGCCTCGACCAGAGTCACCAGTTCTACAATAGTTCCCACCGTAACTAGGCAATGTAAGAACGAAAACGGATCCATACCGTTGCGGAACACCTCGGTTCCAAAACGTAAAGAAATATGCCAATGATCGGTTCCGACCACGTCATGCTCTTCCCGCTCCAGTTTGGACTGATAAACCACCGGGACTGGATCAGATGGCTTTTCAGCCTCCAGTCGCGCAATTAAATTAACACCCTGATCATCAATTTCGCTCAGCGAAAAACTGCCTTCAGCAACCTGCTGAATCAAAAGTCTCAAATAATCGTGAGCGTCAATCAATAACGCCGCCAAGGCCGAAGTCATAAGAATTTCACCACTACGTACCCGATCCAGAATAGTTTCTGTCGCATGCGTAAATGCCACGATAGGGTCGAGACCAAAAATGCCAGCTGAACCTTTGATGGTATGTGCGGCCCGAAAAATCGCATTGATGATTTCAGGATCATCAGCTGCCTGCTCTACGATTAATAAGGCTGCCTCCATTTCTTCCAGCAGTTCATTGCATTCGATAACAAAGGTTTGGAGATATTCATCTGGAATCATGACGATTTACCTTCAGCTGTAAACGGGCAAATCATCAGCAGTGGATCGCCGAAAAAACCTGCCAGGCCGGAAAAATCCAGCAGCTCGACCACCACTGGACTGTGACCGGTAAAGCGCAAGACTTTTCCTGCAACTGCGGCTTCCTGCTTGATCATCACCAGCAGCTGTAAGCCTGCCGCATCGATTTCGCCCACTTTGGATAAATCCAGCTCCAAGTCTTCGGTCAGTAACAAGCCATCCAGTAAAGTATCTTTTAATTCCCGCACGGTATAAATCGTCAGTTCACCAGTGATGACGATGCGCTGAGCTTGCTGTTTTTTTTTCATAAAATACCCGGTCTATGCCTGGATCAGCTGGGCAACGGCAGCCAGCAGTTGCGGCGGCTGAAACGGTTTGACTATCCAGGCTTTTACGCCAGCGGCCTTGCCTTCATTCATTTTCGTGGCCTGATTTTCCGTGGTCAGCATGATAATCGGCGTGAATTTGTAGGCAGGCAATTGTTTAGCTGTCTTAACAAATGTCAGTCCATCCATATTGGGCATGTTCACATCGCTGATGATCAGGTGTATTTTGGTGCCGTTCAGTTTAGCCAGGGCATCCTGACCATCGCAGGCCAGAATAACCTCGTAGCCCTCGCGGGTCAGCGTGCTATTCATCACCTGCCTGACCGAGGCAGAGTCTTCTACGAATAATATTGTTTTTGCCATGTTTAGTGCCTCAGAAATGTTTCCGACGGGGCAGCATGCCCCGTGCGGCTTACAAGTAATGCCTCGAACTGTTCTATCGGTAGCGGCTTACCAAATAAATAACCCTGGTAGTGCAAACAACCTTTATGTTGTAGAAATTGTCGCTGCTCGTCTGTTTCAACCCCTTCGGCAATAACATCCAGCTCCAAGCTTTTGGCCATCGCTATAATGGTGCTCACAATAGCCCGATCGCTATTATCAACAATCAGATCCCGCACAAATGACTGATCGATTTTCAATTGATCTAATGGCAGCCGTTTGAGGTATTGCAAGCAGGAATAGCCGGTACCAAAATCATCTAGCGAGAACTGAACGCCTAGCGTCCTCAAGGCGTTCATCGACGCAATCGTCTCGTCCATGTTTGCTAAAAAAATACTTTCTGTCAGCTCCAGATTAAGCAAGCCAGGATTAATACCATGACCTTCTATGCTCGCTTGCAGATGAGCGACAAAATCAGACTGTTGGAATTGTTGGGCACTGACGTTAATTGACAGCGTCAGATTACAAGTTAACGCCTGATTCTGCCAAGCACTGAGTTGGGCACATGCTGTTTCTACCACCCATTGCCCGATAGCCCGAATTAACCCGGTTTCTTCGGCCAATGGAATAAACTGGATCGGAAAAATCAAGCCGAGCTCAGGATGTAGCCATCGGATCAGTGCTTCAGCGCCGACCGATGAGCCCGAATTGTCCACCTGGATTTGATAATGCAATCGGAATTGCGAATACTCAAGAGCCTTATATAATTTGCCTTCAAGATCGGCATTGGCATTAATAGTTGCCTGCATTTTCGGATCAAAGAAACACACCCTGTTGCGCCCAGCTTTCTTGGCCTGATACATAGCAATGTCAGCTTGCTGCAACAATTCCTCTCTCCCTGCTTCAGAATTGTTGATCATCGTGACACCGATACTGGAACTACAGTGATAAATATGGGTGTTAAGCTGGTAGATCTGATTTAGTGAAATCAGAATTTCATTAGCAATGATCTCGGCCTGAACGGCGGCTTCAATTTTCTGCTCACTCAAGGCTGTCAACACGATCACGAACTCGTCACCACCCAGCCTGGCCACGGTATCCCCTTCGCGTACACAGGCTGTCAATCGTTGCGCAACTTGTTGCAATAGCAAGTCCCCCATATCATGACCAAGGGTATCGTTAAGAGTCTTGAAATGATCCAGATCAAGAAACAATATCACGCCTTCAAGTCCGCTACGCACACTGGATAGGAGAGATTGCTCAAGTCTATCCACCAACAACCGCCGATTGGGCAAACCGGTCAGCGGATCATAAAAAGCCAGACTTTTGATTTCCTCCAGAGCCTTGTTGATGACACTGCTGTCGACGAAGGCGGAGACATAATTAGTGACAATACCCGCCGCATTTTTCACTGCGGCGATAGTTAATATCTCTGAAGATATTTCACCATTTTTACGCCGATTCCAGATTTCACCGGCCCATACACCGGTATCGCTAAGACTGTTCCACATTGCGGCATAAAACGCTTCATCATGATGTCCAGATTTGAATATTCGCGGATTCAAGCCAATGACATCTTCAGCGGTATAACCCGTGATAGCGGTGAATGCACGATTTACCCGTAGAATCATGTTATGGGCATCGGTGATCAACATGCCTTCTTGTGATTCAAACGCAATCGCGGCGATACTCAGTTCTTTTTCGATGGCCACTTGCTTGGTTACATCAATGCCAAAATAAATGATTCGTTCGATCAAGCCCTGACTGTCATAAATATTAACCGAATTCCAGGAAATAATTTTTCTGCTATTGTCGTGAGTACGGATACCTGATCGAACCGCACACAATTCACCCTTTTGGAGAAATTGCTGATGCAACATCTCTGCTGCTGATTCCTGAATCAGCAGCAATTCTGTAAAATCACGGCCTTTCAATTCATCGACTGAAATTCCAGTAATCTGTGTTATTACCTCATTGCTATAAAGTATCTCACCGGTCAGGCTAAGTTCCATAATCAACGCACTCATCCGGTTAATTAATAGGCGGTAGCGCGCTTCAGACCGCATCAGCGCCCGGCAGGATTCGCCGATTAATACCGGCCCTTTCGATGTCAGTAAGGCATCAATAGACAAATTGCGATGGGGCGACTGAGGCTTATTGTTCATCGGTTTTTGCGCGAGATACCCCGTCCTTTAGGTCGGGGAGGGATAGCGCGTCGGTGTTAGCCGACCCAGCTCATGCAGCTCCTATTGCGTTTGCTATCTTTAAAAAATTAAGTGCTTGTCTTTCCAAGCGGTCAACCCGTGAGGGTATCCCCGTAAGGGGCTAGTAACGCTGCGGTTTCCCGCAATCTCCCTTCGACAATGATTACAACCGGCTCTCACTGTTACCAGTGACGAAAAGAACCTTCGGGGCTTTACCTTT
>CANNNV010000119.1 GCA_947506155.1 Methylococcaceae bacterium | reverse complement strand
TCAATCAGCATATGGCGTTTATGCCTATCTACTCGCGGATCTTTAAGCGACGAAAAGGCTTCCTGTAAACTTAATGCCATGATTAACTACCCTAAAAAACTGAGTATTATGACTGATTTTTAGGCTAATTTATATGCGGTTGCCCTGGGTAAAATCGGGTGTGTAACAGGCAAAAAAAACTCCCGAGGCGAGAGCGTCGGGAGTGAAGTCAAACAGGAGCGACTGTTTGAGGTAGGATACCAGGAGGTGGTAAAAAACTTAGCCAAGTAATCGGTGGCTTACTGCAATATTACTGAATATGGCCGCTGTTGCAAACATGATAGTTGAAATAATGAATTCGCCGGAAATAAAACCCAGAATGCCTGCGATAAACATCAATCCTATTAGAATATCTCTTTGAAAATTAGTCATTTTAAAGCTCCTTTGCTAGGTTGTTGGTAAGAATTAATCAACGTTAGGTATAGTATACATGTATGGGTATTGGTGCACAATACTGGTAATTATTGATTAATTGTTTCCATAAAAGAAATAATTGGTTTTAGTGCTTGCTTATTTATCGTTGATTAGCAAAATCTATTCTGTCGTTATCTTGCAACAAATTTTAAAATCCTTTGCCTTGCAGGCTCCGGCTTTGGATAATAGGGCATCATAGGTTTCTATTTTTAGGTAGAAACAATCCAAGTTTTTTCACTACTGAGTAATTAAAATTTGACCTGATAAGCTAGAGTGCGTCTGGTACTAAGTGATGTCGAGCACCTGTAGGCCGACTGACCAATGAATTATTGATCATGCACGATTCTAATCATAAAAATTGATGACTGAGAGACACCCAACTTAAATAAGCTTTGTGATGACAAAGCGAGAGAAAAAATCATGCCGAAAAAACAGTATTCGTTGCAGCCCGGAAATCCCTACCCTTCCGGTTCCAAGATCAAAAATAAAGGAGTTAATTTTTCTATTTTTAGTCGCCATGCCACCGAGGTGGAACTTTTGCTTTTTCACACGTCAGATTGTGATGAACCTTTTCAGGTTATCGTGCTGCAAAAAGAAGTTAATCGCACGTTTTTTTCCTGGCACGTTTATGTGACTGGATTGCCTGTGGGTACTTGGTATGTTTGGCGTATGGATGGGCCTAATCAAATCCGTGAAGCGGGTTTACATTTTGACAGGGATAAGCAGTTGCTTGACCCTTGGGCACATGCTGTCAGCGATAAACGCTGGAGCCGAAAAGCTGCGTGTAAGCCGGGTGATAACAAACTTACTGCGATGCGCTGTGTCGTTGTTAACGAACGTTATGATTGGGAAGGCGATGAGCCATTGCGCATTCGCAGTGAAAAAGCCATCGTCTATGAACTGCACGTAGGCGGCTTTACCAAGCACACATCGTCAAAAGTCGATCATCCCGGAACTTTTTCAGGCTTGATTGAAAAAATCCCCTATCTACAGCAGCTTGGCATTACTCACGTTGAACTGTTACCGGTGATGGCTTTTGATGAGCAGGACGTACCTCAACATACGGCCGATTTGGGTCTGAAAAACTATTGGGGCTACAGTACTCATAGTTTTTTTAGTCCGCATCCCGGTTACTGTGTCACGCCAGAGCAAGGCACTCATGTACGGGAGTTTCGTGATCTGGTCAAGGCTTTGCATCGAGCCGGCATGGGCGTGATTATGGATGTAGTGTTTAACCATACTGCAGAGGCTGGCGCAGACGGGGCAATTATTAATTTCAGAGGCATCGGTGATGATATTTTTTATCATCATGACAAGTATGATAAAAGTATACTTTACGATTACACTGGCTGTGGCAATACCGTAAATGCCAATCATCCTCTGGTGGCTAACTTTATTATCAGTTGCCTGGAATATTGGGTCAGGGAAATGCATGTCGATGGTTTTCGCTTTGATCTGGCTAGCGCATTAGCGCGAGGCGAGGGCGGCGAAGTTTTGCAAGATCCACCGTTACTCTGGGCTATTGAGCTTTCTGAGCAACTGGCTAAGACCAAGCTGATTGCAGAAGCCTGGGATGCGGCGGGTTTGTATCAAGTCGGCAGTTTTCCCGGTTATCGTTGGGCTGAATGGAACGGCCGGTATCGTGACGTTATCCGGCGTTTTGTCCGAGGTGAAAAAGGCCTGGTCAGCGAGCTTGCGACCCGTCTTTGTGGCAGTAACGACCTTTATGAATACAACGGTCGACTGCCTATTAACAGCATTAATTTTGTAACCTGTCATGACGGCTTTACTCTGTATGATTTGTTCAGTTACAACGAAAAACATAATGAGGCTAACGGTGAGGATAATCGGGATGGCTGTAATAATAATTTAAGTTTCAATTACGGCGTTGAGGGAGATACTGAAGATCCTAGCCTTCTGGCGTTCCGTAAAAAGCAGGTGAAAAATGTCTACGCGTTGTTGCTGCTCAGTCAGGGTGTGCCGATGTTGCTTGCCGGTGACGAATTATTAAACACCCAGTACGGTAATAATAATGGTTACTGCCAGGATAATGAATTGTCCTGGATAAATTGGGCTATGGCGGATAAAAATGCCGATATGCTGCGCTTTGTGCAATTGATGATAGCCTTACGTAAAAGACATGGATCAATTATGCGGCGGCGATTTTTGACTGGAAAACCTGTCGAGGGTAGGGAAATAGCTGAAATTCAATGGCATGGTACTGAATTGAACCATGTGCAATGGGATAATCACGATGCCAAGGTTCTAGCTTTTACACTGGCAGGCAGTGAGGCTAACGAATCCGATTTACATGTAGTTATGAATATGTCGGATGAGCATATCAGTATTGAACTGCCGATTATTTCCGGGCGCTGTTGGTGCCTAGCCGCAGACACATCACTGACATCACCGCAGGATATTGTCTTGCCATGCGATCAAAAACCGGTGCGGGAAAATTATTATCCGATAAATACACGGACGGTAGTGGTTTTTGAGACTATGAATTGCTGATTTAACTCAGGTTCCTAAGATAAACGCAATAACTAAGGCCGGTAATGACGTTTTTGTATTCAGAATACAATTCCAAGATTAATCTATCGAGGCATGAAATGCTGGAAATCAGTCAGAAAATCAGTCAAGATTTTACGCCCTGTTTTTCACCTCCAATATCGGGGTTGCTTGTAAAGTCGGGACTTACGCCCACAGAACTATTGGTTATCGGCGAGGAAATTCGCCGCGATTTTGCGCCAAAAGTGTCTGTCAATAGCCCGGAATTGATGCTATTGCCGGTTGACCCCCAGCACCTTTATGCCTACTGGAGTCTTGATGATAATTCGAGACCAGTGTCTGATAATGAGCTCACCTTAAGAATTTATTCCCAAGCCGAGCCGCAGGCTGTAATACACTGGTTTGACCTAGCCATAGATAATTTGAAGACCTCGCAACAAATATCCTTGCCGAATTTTGAAGAAACCACGTATTCAGCCGCAATCGGTAAGTATTATTCAACTGACGAATTTATCGTTTTTGCACACTCAAATACGATTGATAGTCCTCATGGACAGCATCAAGAGCCTAAAAAAATGCATACAAATGACTTGAGTAAAAATGCGTCAGGTCTAGGGATTAGCGAATAAGCGTGATGGCAAAAAATGCACCACAACCAGGATTTCTGAGTATTATTCTGCACGCACATCTTCCCTATGTGCGGCATCCTGAGCATGAGAATTTTTTTGAGGAACACTGGCTGTTTGAAGCCATGACTGAATGCTATCTGCCGCTGATCAGCGTACTTGATCGCTTGCAGGTGGATAACATAGATTATCGGTTGACCCTGTCCCTGTCGCCGACCCTGCTGTCAATGTTAGGCGATGATTTGTTGCAAACACGTTATCTGAAATATCTGCACAGTCGGTTGGAGTTAGCCGAAAAAGAAATCATCAGAACCCGCATGCAGCCTGAGTATCATAAATTAGCACGACTGTACCGACGGTTTTTTCTAAACACGCTCAATACTTATCAAGATTGCTACCAGGGTAATTTAGTGGCGGGGTTCAAAAAACACCAGGCTACCGGCAAGCTGGAACTAATCACCACAGCGGCAACCCACGGTTTTTTGCCGTTGCTCAATGTCAGTGCAACCGCAGTCCGCAACCAGATCAAGGTCGGGATTGCAACGTTTAAAGCCCAGTTCGGGTTTGCGCCGACCGGTTTTTGGCTGCCTGAATGCGGCTATTATCCAGGACTTGAAACAGCACTAGCCGATGCCGGTATTCAGTATTTTTTTGTAGATAGCCACGGTCTTCAGGATGCAAGTTCGGCGCCTCGTAATGGTGTTTATGCGCCGATAGCCTGCAGCAATGGGGTAGTGGCATTTGCGCGCGACCCTGAGTCCTCGCGACAAGTCTGGAGCGCTAAAGAAGGTTATCCTGGAGATTTTGATTATCGAGAATACTATAGCGACATTGGTTTTGAACTGGATGTCGATTATCTCGCACCTTATTTACTCGACGGAAAAACCCGAATCAATACTGGCATTAAATACCATTGCGTGACTGGCGGTAATCAGCCCAAGGACATTTACCGGCCCGAGCAAGCCCTAGTTAAGGCGCATGAACATGCTCGGGATTTTGTCGCTAAGTGTCAGCGCCAGCTTAATCAAGTAGGCGCTACGATGGACAGGCAACCGCTTATCGTAGCACCTTATGATGCTGAATTATTTGGTCATTGGTGGTTTGAAGGCTCGCACTGGCTGGAATCTGTGCTGAGATTGACCAGTGAGCCCAGCAATGGCGTTCAACTGATCAGTTGCGACGATTATTTAACGCGCTATCCCTCGCAGCAAGTTGCCACTCCGGCCGCTTCAAGCTGGGGCGAGCAGGGTTATTCCAGTTATTGGATTAATGAAAAAAATGCCTGGATTTATCCATTGCTGCATAAAGCTGAGCAGGAAATGGAGACCCTAGCGCATGATCTTCAAGGTTTAACCCCTACCGATTTACAGACTAGGGCTTTAAATCAGGCTGCACGATCAGTTTTGCTGGCCCAAGCCTCGGATTGGCCATTTATCCTGAAATCCGGCACGGCCTTTGACTATGCGAATAAACGCATCACTGATCATCTGGCTCGATTCAATTATTTACATGACAGCATACGCAAAAATAGAATCAATGAGCGCTATTTGACCGCGCTGGAGCTAATGGATAATGTTTTTCCGGATATTGATTTTAGGGCTTACAATCCGTCAAGCTAAAAATCTCCGATTTTTTCTACCTGAATTTTAGGTCAGCACTCACAGGATAAACTATGGATAACATCCAACTGCTGTATGTTGAAAATGTGATAACCCGTAAAAAAGCAGGCGTCAGGCAAACCTTGAGTTTTTTTATGCGTGTCGAAAACATCAGTTATGATAAACGGATAGAGGTGTTTTGGTCGGGCGAAGACGGCCAATGGCAAACTTTGCCAGCCAGCTTTCACAGTAAATTGGCGTCTGAGCAGGAATACTGGCAGGCCCACGCAACTTTTCAGCTGACCTCGACTAATTCGCTGCCCGGTAATATCCAATTTGGTGTGCGCTATCAAACCCCTGATGTTGAGTGCTGGGATAATAATCAGGGCTTAAATTTTTCCAGTCAGGCCGATTCAGGCGTTAAGCTGGTTTGCGCAGTTCCAATTTTAAACATCGATTTTTTAACTAAGCTAGATCAACAACAAAAATTTGTTCCGATTACGGTAGCTGTCGAAAATTTTACCGCTACCGATCAAGTAACGGTACACTGGACCACGGACAACTGGCTGCACAGCCGTAAAACGTCCTGTCATTTTAAAAGAAATTACTGGGACAAAGAGGTGCTCAGCAATGCCAGAAATCCCAATCAGTATGGAACGACAATCTGGAAAGCCTGGCTGAGAATCGGCCACGCTTTTCGAGTGCAATACAGTGTTTGTGTCGAACGCCACGGCCAGACTTTTTGGGATAATAACCACGGTAGCAATTATGCGCTTAGTCGCCAGCCACTGAAGGTTTTGATACTCAATTTGCATTGTTATCAGGAAGATAATCAGGATTACAAGTTCTCTCAAATAGCCAAGGCGATTAACGAGCTGGATGCTGATCTGGTCTGTCTTCAGGAAGTGGCTGAACTCTGGAATGATGGGGCAGGAGACTGGGTGTCGAATTCCGCCAACATAATTAACAATCGACTCGCTATGGCTTATCATATTCACACCGACTGGGCGCATTTAGGTTTTGATACCTATCGCGAAGGCGTTGCGATTTTAAGCAAATACCCGTTTATTAATCAGGATTCCAGCTATGTGTCGGACAGTCATGATCCCTACAGTATACATTCCAGAAAAGTGGTCATGGCGCAAGTCCAGGTGCCCGCTATTGGACTAATTAATGTTTTTTCGGCGCATTTAAGCTGGTGGGAAGATGGCTTTGCCGGACAGTTTGCCCGATTGTGCGACTGGGCCGAGGCTAAACAGTCCCCCCAGGTCGGCGCGACCTTGTTGTGTGGTGATTTTAATATTACCGCCGGATCAGCTGGCTATCATCTGGTAGTTGATGCCCATCAATATGAGGATCAATATCTGGCGGCCAACTCGCAAGGGGTGTTTGACAAGATTTTCAGAGTTAATGACGCCCACTGGCAGGATTATCTGAGTGACGATTATCGCATTGATTATATTTTTTTGAATAAAGCCAGCGAGCTACAGGTCAGGTCAGCTAAGGTTTTGTTCACCGAACAGGATTATGGCCGTGTTTCTGATCATTGCGGCTATTTTATGACCTTTGAGCCCAAATAAGAATGTCGGGTTAGCGTACGCCCAAAACCACTTTACCCTGGAGATAAATAGATGCAGATAGCAGAACACTTGGCCTACCCCACGCATGGTAATCTGGGCGGCTCTTTTCAACGCGTTAATGATTTTAATGACAAATTTTATATTCGCTGGGGAAAAATAGATTTTGAAGTATTCTTCGGTGCTCAGGCCAATGTAAAGGTTATTCTAAAAGTTTACCGGGATGCGGTCTGTGAAACCTACATAGTCGATACTGACGCCTATGATATTCAATGGGATCGCCACAAGCGCTGTACCCGAGATTTTTACATACACCCGTTTTCCAATAACTTTGGCCAGATCAACTGCGTCAAGTTTGCCTTTATTGTGCATCTGGGCGAGCACTCGGTGGCCTCTGAAAACGAATATATCTTTATGGACTGGGACCAGCTCCAGAATGATCAGCCTCAGTACCGACACATCACTGGGGATTGCGCAACCGCCAACCATTATCGAAGCTATGAACTGAATGCCGGCGAATTACAAAGTGATGTAGATTGGTATAATCATCACTTTGAAGCGTTGCAACTGGTACCCAAATTCACCAAGGGGCAGCAGCATCACCCGTATCATCCGAAACGTTATATTCACGACCTGATCGACAAGGTTATTCGCACCAAGCACCAGAGTCCTGGGCGCTTATGCACCATAAAAGTCAGTGTGGATTGTATCGATGATTATGATTTTATTAATCATTTAATCAGCGCCAGCGAACAGGGCGTTTTGGTGCAGTGCATCGTGGATTGGCGAAAGATGACTCTGACCAATAGCCAGAACTATGCCCGGCTAAAGCGTTCCCGGATAGAATTAGTAGGCGTGTTTTGCAGCCCCAAGCATCATTTGATTGAAGTCGAACCGGATATGCACACCAAATTCATTATTTTTAATGATGAAGATAGTATTTTGGGTTCCTTCAATATTACGTTTGATCGCTGGTGGGCTAATTGGGAGTCGGGGATGACTTTTCATTCCAAAGGCATTTGTCGTTTACTGGATAATATCTTCCAAAGTCAGCGAGGCGGGGTTAATCAAAAATACGGCATTGATCCGCTGAGTCATTTCAATCTGCTGTACACCTTTGGTCGACACACGATGCTGAACGGCCAGCCTTATCGTCCGCATCACGCGATTCTGGCTGAAATCAATCGTGCTCAGCATTCGATTAAAGTATCCTTATTTATGATCGGCGATTTATTGGGGGATCATCATGATAGCGTGGTTAATGCACTGATACATGCCAAAAACAGGGGTGTGAATGTGCATATATTGCTTAACGGACATCTGGCTAGGCAGGGCCGTATTGGCGTGGAACGGCCGATGGACGAAGAGTTGGCGAGACCACTGTTGCCAACGGTTGATCGATTGCGCTTTGCCGGCATTGGGGTCGGCCTGGTTTATGGGCAGGATGATCATCCTGTGCCTTATTCGCCGATACATTCCAAATATTGCGTGATTGATGATTACATCGTTATTGAAGGCAGTTTCAATTGGTATAATACCTCGGTGTTTTCCCATGATTTACTGATCGTGGCCGCCAATTATGAAGTAGCTCAGCCTTATCTGTATGAGTTTGAGCAAATACAAAGATCATTCCGGGTGTATTATTGAATCACGTCCAACAGCATCAGATAAAACAACTGATCAATCGACACTGATTATTTTCTCGCGAATATATCCCAGTATTCAGGGCATCATTAAGAAATTGTTTTTAAATAAATTGTAGATGTTAGTAAAGTCCGATGCTAAGTTGATAGCCGTTTTTATTAATTTTTTTAGTAAACAATCCCCGACCTAAAGGACGGGGCTTTATGGTAACTAAAATCGTTCCACATTAGGACGGCTTACAGCGCCCCTTGATAGGCTGAAAAGCCTGTCAAACTTAGCGATATTCGACGCCGCATTGACGTCGCTGTGGGATAAGT
>CANNNV010000118.1 GCA_947506155.1 Methylococcaceae bacterium | reverse complement strand
TCACTGCCTTAAAATTACTACAGAAAAGCAGACGTATCATGTGATTGAAGGGCTTACGCCTTTGCGACAAAAGATTCTGTTGCTTTTTGGACAAAGTGTGGCAGATATATATCAACTTTCTTATGGATAGTACCCGCTCAATGTAAGTTTTTAGTTGATAAAACAGCTCTTGGATATTGCCGTTTTTACCCGAGCTGGGAAAAGATAAAAACGTTTCTAAAAAGTTAGTAACAACGGCGGTGAATTTGTTCCAAGTTAGCGAACTATTAAAAAGTAATGACAGTGGTGTGAGTATCAGATTACCTTTGATGCTCGGATAGCTAGATTTTGTTTACCAATCAACTGCAGTGAATGCACGGGACAATACTGCTTTGGCCTTGAGCATTGATTTGATCGTATCTTCGGTGGCTCGGCTAGCCTCGGCTGCGGCTAGTTTGGTGTTATGGGAATGATCCTGAACACGATTTGAAGCCTCTTGTGCTTGATCATGCAATTTTTGCGCATCATCACGCAGCCTCTGTGCATCATCACGAGCCTGTTCGGCTAAGCGCTGAGCATCTTGAGTTTCTGAAAGCGCCTGTTGCTGTTGAGACAAGACAAATTCGGTTTGGCGATGAAGCCCCCGTATCCTATCCATAGTCGTTTGCGCTTCGTTAAGCTGTCTTTCAATTTTTTGGGCGTGATTAGCTGACTGCTCTCTATATTGGGCGGCTTGGGCTTCATGTTCCTGAGATTGAGTTGCTGCCTGACCGGCCAAATAGGCAGATGTTTGGGCTTCGCTGGCAAATCGAGCGGCTTGTTGCGCTTCATTCTCTGCCTTAAGGGCAGCCTGGGCTGCTGTTTCGGAACTACCAACAGCATTTTGAGCAGCGATGCCGGCGTTTTCGGCCTGTTGCTGGGCTTGCCCGGCACAATCTTGAGCTGTCAATGCCGAAGTCCGGCTGTCAGCTGCCACCTGTGCGGCCAACTCAGCGTGGGTTCGGGATTCTTGTTCAGCCCTACTCGCATTTTCAGCGCTACCGATAGCCTTTTCAGCCGCGATGCCAGCATTTTCAGCATCTCGTTCAGCATGATGGCAAACTAATTCGGCTTGATAAGCGTGCTGATCGGCTTGAACTGCACGTTCGGCTGCTGATTGCGCCTGTAGTTGAGCTGCTCGTTGAGATTGTTCAGCTGATTGATAAAAATCTTCACAACGATTTGCCGCCTGTCTAGCGCGTTCAGCTTCTTGATTAGCCATATCGAGTGCTTCGGAAATATGTTCGGACATCAGAGTTACCTTCTAATTTTGGTAATTTATTGTAGGTTAAGAGAGATTAAATTTTATCACAACCCCGTTGTTCAGGGCGGGGTTGTAAGCGGCTCAGTCATAATACCCGGCTTATTAAAATTGCCCGTAGTTGCTATCAGAGGACGCTGTAGGCTCGCTTTACGACGGCAATTTAGTTTTTAAAATAAAGACTTCAAAATCACTTTCAGCAGAAACCAGTAGCGATACATACTCACCCTTAGGAAACTAAGAATCCCCTTTCTTTAGGTGGGGCGGATGTCAACAGCAAAAGTATTGCCGGAACAACATCGGCAGTATTCAGAGGCGGCAGTAACAACGGCGGTGGATTTGTTCCAAGTTAGCGAACTATTTGAATCCGTTCGGGAACAGATTATCAATGAACGCATGCAACCCTAAATCTGCACGCTTTACGCCGCCGACCACAGCGTCGAGCTGTTCGTCGCTCAACTCATCGTTTGCGGCCAGCAGACTGATAATCTCCCCTCTGTCGAACCGGTAGCCCTGCTGTTGTCCCAGGCTGACAAACAACGCGATAAACGCATCCGGACTGGCCGCTGGACGTATCTGATCCTGCAGCGTGGGATTTTCGGCCACTAGTCGGATGAAGTCCTGAATATCGCCGCTGGCCACCGCCTCCTGGCGTACCCTAGCCATTACTTGTTGAACGAAGGCCGCTTCATCGATTAGCGGTGCAACGTGCGTGTCTAGTTTCCTAAACAGCTTATCCGTCACCTTCATCTGGTTCGAGCGCATCCGGCAAGGCGCACAGTCCGCCAAATGTGCTGACAACTTGGCCCGCTCATCATCAGCAAGATCACCGTCCAAGGCGCAACTGACGAGCAGTTGCATCTGTTTGCATATTTCGAAAGTCTTAATTTTTATTTATCCTTATGTAGCTGTCGCGGCGTTGTGTAAACAACGTCTACTCAATTTTAAGTAACAAAAGTTTGAATTTTGTTCCCGTAGACTTTGCATTATTGTCAATAAGGCCGGTATTCGCGCAATCCGTCTGCAAGTTGCAGACGCGCCAGGCACAATCGACTCTTTAGCGTTCCAACCGGGAGGCCCAAGGTTGTGGCGGCTTCGTCGTAGCTTAATCCTGCACTGACCACTAGCGCCATCGCGTCCCTCATTTCCACCGGAAGTGCATCAAATGCTTGCGCCATGGCCGCAAACATTTGGCTGCGCTCGCATTCTTCTACCGGATTGTCGGCAACAGCGCCAATGCGCTCTTGTTGTTCATCAATGTCCACATGAGCGTATTGCTTGGTTGGGGTGCGGTTGATATGATTTTTGATCAGGTTGAAGGCAATCCCTGTCAACCAGGTGGAAAAACGGGACTGGTAATTAAAGCTGGGCAGCGCGCGAAACGCTTGCAAGAAGGTTTCTTGAGCCAGATCCTCGGCGTCATCGACGTTATGTTCGTATTTGAGGATAAAGCGCAGCACGCGCTGCTGATGGCGGATTACCAGTCGCGCGAACGGCTCTTTATCACCGCAGAGTATCTGCTTGATCAAGGCTTCATCTGAACTGTCGGTGATTTTTTCTGCGACAATAATACCGCTCATGCCAATTGCCGCCTTGCCAGTTCGGCAAAATGGCCATTTTTTGCCATCAATTGTTCGTAGTTGCCGGTTTCGATGACTTTTCCGGCCTCGATAACAAAAATACGGTCGGCTTTGATTACGGTAGACAGCCGATGGGCGATCACGATACGGGTGGCCTTGAGCTGTTCCACGCTGCGTGCGACAGTGGCCTGAGTCCTGTTATCTAAGGCGCTGGTTGCTTCGTCAAACAGCAAGATACGCGGCTTTTTGACGATAGCGCGCGCGATCATCAGCCGTTGTTTTTGGCCGCCCGAGATAGTGCCTGCACCTTCAGCAATCACTGTATGCATGCCCATCGGCATGGCTTTGATGTCATCGTCAAAACCGGCCATCCGTGCGGCTTCCCAGGCATCCTCCAGAGTTAGCGGCGCAGAGCCGACGATGTTGGTAAAGATATCGCCCGGCATCAGTTTACCACTTTGCAATACGACGCCTAACTGACGACGGACAGCGCCTATATCCAGTCCTGATAAATCTTGCTGGTCGTAATAAATCGCGCCGGATTCTGGGTGTTCAAAGCCTAGCAGCATTCTGAATAAGGTTGATTTCCCTGAACCGGAGGGGCCGACGAACGCAATAAATTCGCCTTCTTCGATATGAATGGACACATCATCAAGTATCAACGGGCCGTCTTCGACGTAGCGGAAGGTGAGGTGGCTGATGTCAATATTGCCCTGTAACACGCCGGGTGCGGTTTGCGATTCGTTCTGTTCGGGCAGCGCATCGAGTATCGGCTTGGCCCGTTCATATAACGGAATCACA
Organism: Methylococcaceae bacterium; assembly: GCA_947506155.1. Classification (GTDB taxonomy): domain Bacteria; phylum Pseudomonadota; class Gammaproteobacteria; order Methylococcales; family Methylomonadaceae; genus Methylobacter_A. The sequence goes on along the minus strand of CANNNV010000118.1, from coordinate 5,463 downwards.
TTCAAGGACGCAGTTAATGCGCTGCTGACCGCGATGGTCGCGGCCAGAAACTGCGAAAAAGCGGCGTTAAAGGCCATGAAGGTACCCGTACTGATGCCGGGTTGAAAAAAAGCGATGGTGGCAAAAAGCAGTAACGACGCCAGTACAATATACGCGGCATCGAATACCGACAGTAAATTGGCAATACTGCGGATGTTGAAATCGAGCTGTTTTTGCTGGGTAAAGTCTTTAGCCCATAAAGCAAAAGCTCGCTTTTCCGCACCGCTGCTGCGCAGCTTACTGATGCCGTCGAGAAGTTGCAGTACCCGGCTGGCAATGCTGCCTTCCAACGTAAACATGCGGCGTTCCATGCTGAGTCGCCAAAAGTTAATGCCTGTAGTGACCAATAAGGCGATTCCGACGATGGCGGTTGCTAGTAAAGCCAATTGCCAGTTAAGCATGAATAAATAAGCAAAGCTGAACAGGCCGAATACCCAGCTTAATAAGGCGGCCTGGGTGGTGCCGGTCAACAAGGTCAGGATGTTGTCGATGGCAAAAGCGCGTTGAGCCAGATCCCCTGCTGAATACTGGCGGAAAAATCCGGCAGGCAAATGCATCAATCGGTCGATAATGGCGGCCTGACTGGCATTGCCCATGCGACCCTGGATGCGTAACATGGCCAGTGATCGTGTCAGTTCAAATGCGCTCATGCCCAATGCTGTCGTAACCAACAATAACACGAGTTGCACCAATTCATCGCTACGCGCGCCGGGAATCACTGTGTCTATTAGCAAGCCGGTGGCAACCGGAGTAAATAGTCCCAGTATGCCGCCGAATGCGCCGCAGCCGATTAAAAACAACAGGTCACGGCTGGAGCCAGCCAAGCCGAAGCGCAGCAGGTCGCGCATGCCGATAGCATGCTGGGGAAATTTTCGGAAAAACATGAACGCTGTATCGTCAAGACGTTTAATATTTTCCGCATTCAGCAGCATAGACTCGCCTGTTACGGGGTCTTCTAGCCAGTAGCCGCGCTCACCCGCTGGCAGCAAGGCGACCGGCTTGCCGTCTTCTTTAAGAAATGCCAGTAGTGGTCCGGAGTCTTCCCTCCACCAGGCTTCGCCGCCGAGAGCCACCCGCCGCAACGATGCATTGGCCTGTCGTGCCAGGAGCGACAAGGTGTCTTGTGGGTCTGGCGCATACGCTGTTTTTTTCAAACTGACATAAAAACCACTGGCGCTCAGCACCAATTGTGTCGCATCGAGCAGGCTGTCGCCGGTTTTAGCTTGGATCGATGAGTGATTTTTTGACTCGCTCAGGATGCCAGCCAAGCCGCTTAGTGCCTGGCTAAAGTGGGCATTGTCATTTTCGCGTTTGCGTAGTAACCGAGATAAAGCCTCATTGTTTGTCGTCATTATCTATTCTGCCTTAATTAAATGACTGTAAACGCCACCCAGAGCGACCAGTTCGGCGTGATTGCCGCGTTCTACGATCTTGCCGTGATCCATCACGATAATTTCATCGCAATCACGCACTGTTGAGAGTCGGTGCGCGACGATTAAACAGGTGCAACCTCGTTTGCGGATATTTTCATCAATGATTTTTTCGGTAACAGCATCCAGTGCTGCGGTGGCTTCATCCAAAACCAAAATACGCGGATTAATCGCCAGCGCACGAGCAATTTCCAAACGTTGTGCCTGGCCACCGCTGAATTTTGATCCGGCTTCGCCAACGGGGCTGTCATAGCCGTCGGCTCGACTGATAACCATGTCGTGTATGCACGCATCATGGGCGGCCTGGATCATGTCTGCTTCGGGCAAGGTGTCATCCCACAAGGTCAGATTGTCCCGTACCGTGCCCTCAAAAAGATAAGGTTCTTGCTCAACGCCGGCAAGGGAAGCGCACAATAAGTCTGGATGTACCTCTTCACGAGGGCTACCATCAAACAGCACTTGCCCGGACCAAGGCTTGTTAATGCCCATGACTATTTTTGAAACAGTCGATTTGCCGCTGCCGGAACCACCAACTAATGCAACACGCTGGCCCGGTGTTAAGCGTAAGTTGAAGTTTTCTATCAGCGGCGGTTCCAAGAGGCTGTAACCAAAACAGAGATCGCGTAGTTCCAGGTGGCCGGTCAGCAGTTCTGAGTTCGGCTCGAGGCTACTTTTTGGGTCGGTAAATTTTTGTTCCACCGGATAGTTCAAGACATCGTCAAGGCGAGTAAGGTCTCCTGTGGCTTCCTGAAATTTATTTGCCATACCCATTAGGCCGTTGACCGGATGGGTAAAACTTTCCATCAAGCTTTGAAAAGCCACCAGCATACCTACCGTCATTTGCCCATCAATCACTTTTGAGCCGCCCAGACCAAGAATGGATACCGTGGTTATGGCGCTAAGTAAGCCCGGCAGCAATGACAACAGCCGCGTGTAAACCTCCAATTCTTGCTGGATATTGTTAACTTTGGCTTTGTAGCCGGACCAGCGCATAAAGAAATCCTCTTCAGCGCCGGTCGCTTTGATGGTCTCTATGGTTTGAATTCCGCCAATAGTGGTCGCCATTAGTTTGCTGTGATCTTGTAACAGCTTTAAATTACCGTCAGTACGCAGACGAGAGATATAGCCTAGTGCTATCAGGTTGAGGCTGGTTAGCAGAACGCCGATCAAGGTTAATTGCCAGTCGTATAACAACATCAACACGAGATAAAAAACCACCATCACCGCATTTACGGCGTTGGTCGCCAACTCACCTGACAACAGGTGAGCAATTCGGTCATTGGCGGTTACCCGCTGACTGATGTCGCCGGCATAACGTTGATTGAAAAACTCAATAGGTAAACGTAAAACATGCCAAAAAAAAGTACTGGAACCGGTGAGTGCCAATCGCATTTCAAGTCGCAGTAAATATTTTTGCTGAAGTCCGGTTAATATGGCGCGGACAATGGCCGTTAAAGCCATACCTATAAGCAGTGGTTTTATCCAACTATCCAATCGACCGATCAAGTAATCGTCCACAAATACCTGAGTAAATACTGGTATGATCAAACCCGGAATGACCAGTGCTAAACTGGCGAGAATAACAAAAAGTAGTGCCGTTTTGGCATGTGCTAAGCGTGGTTTTAGCGAGTTGATCAGGCTGGGCTTAGCTCCCCCAGCTTTAAACTCCGGTCCAGGCTCAAACAATAAGGTGACACCGGTATAGGCTTTGTTAAATTCTTCTAGGGTTACTTTGCGAGGTCCACATGCCGGATCGTTGAGGTAAACCCGATTTTTGCCAAAACCTTCCACAACCAGAAAATGGTCGAAATTCCAGAACACAATAAAAGGGTGTTGTTGCCGAGGCATATCTGCAATCTCCATGCGTGTTCCGTTGGCAATCAGGCCATAGCTACGGGCGCCCTTAACAACATTGCTGGCTTTGCTGCCATCGCGCGACACTCCGCAGGTTATCCGCAGTTCTTCCAAAGGAATACGCCGGCCAAAGTAAGCCAGGATAATGCTTAGGGATGCCGCCCCGCACTCGACTGCCTCCATTTGCAAAATTGTCGGTGTAGCTTTACGTGTTTCTTGGGAAGAAAACAGCGAGGCAATGTTTTGCATCAATGATTTTATCATGCCCTACAAGCCCGCTAGTTGCTTCAAAAACGGAATCACTAGGCTGATTGGTTTTTGTTTCTCGATAATTACTGAACCTATGCAGAAATTACCACTGACTGTGTTAAAAACTACTTTTCCACCCGCTTTTGATGACCATTGATAGCCGCTGGCTGTTGTTGGGTCGATACTTAGCTCAATCGTAACGGCTCGGGGCGGCCCTGCTTTATAAAGTTCGCTGACCAAGCCTTGATTGTGAATCACTGCCATCATGGCTTGCTCGGAAACAAGAAATTGCGAGACAGAAAGTACTTTGCCTTTTAGAAAGCCCCATTGTTCTTTTTTTCGGGTTGCCAGTTCTATCTGGGCATCCATGCCAGGCTTAATCCGCTTGGACGCACTCCTAGTAGGCATATAAATGATGGCTTGATATTTTTTTATACTGGATTCCAGCGTTAGCACAGCTTGATTGCTCGACACTATACTGCCTAGCGAGGTCAGTTTTTCCACCACCAAGCCATCGTGCTGACTGATTAACTTAGTGGCAAGATCATATTGTACCTGTAGGTCTTGTAACTGATTTTTGGCATGTAATAGGCTGGCATTTGATTGCCTGATGCGTTCCTCGTGGATGCCATTATTTGTAACCGTCTGTATGGTTAAATTTTGCAGAGCATTATGGGTAACGCCTATCTCATTTTGTGCGGTAAAAATGAGTTGGCGGGTTTGCTCATATTGTTGTCGTGTAATCAAGCCATCTTTCAACAACAATTCCTGTTGTTGCAACGTAAGTTTATGCGAATGTAGCGCATCTTCCTTGGCATAAATAGTCGCCTGTTGAATTTCCATCTGCTGCTTGATGGAGTTATTTTGCATAGGCTTTTCTTCATCAATTTCAGCCAAAATATTACGATTTTCTTTTTCAAGGCGATCTAGTTCGATTCTGGCGGCGTCAATTTGTTGGGCTAAAAGAGGCTGAGACACATGTCCAATAATGTCGTTTTTATGAATCATATCGCCCGGTTTAAAATCACCAAACTCAGTCACTTCACCGCTGCCTATCGCCACAACACTAGAGTTGCCGCCGGATCGAATAATTAGACCCTCTCCAGCCAAAGTAGTCGACAGTGTGCCAAAATAACTCCATAGCCCCGTTGCTACAAGAATCAAACCAATGGCGGCCAGAACTATCCAGCTTCGCGGCCGGGTGATTTTTATTAACTGATCAAGTTGTTCCGGCGAAGACAGATTTTGTAATGCAGATTGGCGAAATATAGGATTTGACATATAGCGCGTTTAATGGGTAATGAACGAGGAGGGGGAGGGCAAGGAAGTGAGTTGGGTTTTATTAAGGGTTTGGCCGTCTTGCTGATGAGTAAGCAGGGTTCCGGTACTGAAACGAAATAGAATCAAAGCCTGGGCGAAATTACGTTGCGCCTCCACCATATTACCTTGATAGCTGGTTAACTGACTTTCATTGGTGAATAAGTCGATCACAGTGGATAAGCCCGAGTGATATTTTCTTTTTTCATTTTCATAAACCTTGGCTTGCATTTCAAGCTGCTTGTGTGCCTGTTCCAATTGGGCCAACGCGGTACGCAGGTTGTTGAGCTGTACCCGCGCATCGGTGGTCACGCTATTATTTAAAGCGTCCAGCTGAATTTTCGCTTGTTGGGCGGCGGCGGATGTTTGCAGTACTTGTCCACGATTGGCGCTGTTGGTGACCGGTATCGCATAATTCAGCATAGCCCTAGCCTGTCGAAACATTGATTTAATCGGCTAATTATTTACCCTGTTTTTGGCTTGCATTTTCAAAGAACTTTTGACGTTTTTTTCGTATAGTGTAAGGGATATTCTCATTCTCCCATCGCTCTAAATCTACCTGCGATGCTTCATT
>CANNNV010000117.1 GCA_947506155.1 Methylococcaceae bacterium | reverse complement strand
TGTCTTGGTGCCTCTCACCGCCTCTAAAGCAATCTTGGCTTTTTGGGCACCTGTAAAAATCTTCCGTTTGCTTTCGCTCATTTCTTGCTTCTCATTTTTCGACAGTGCATAGCTTAAACCATTGTCCGGATTTCAGGGCCCACTATAGTTTAAGGATTCACTTTATAACCTCCTTAGCTTTACACAAAATCCACTATTTGTAAGGGAGGTTATGTCCAGTAGAAACATTTCTGACACCAGCTAAGAATGGGCGAAATCTGTTGCTTAGTGAGTACAAGAAAGGAGCTCTGGTGTCGGAAACTTTATTAAATTCGAATAGTGTAGGATCGTACGCGGATGAGACCAAAAATACTATTACTGGGCCCTGCAATGGGTGCGATCAGCGGCGTCAGTACTCACCTGAATCAGTTGTTCAATTCAGAACTTACTGTTCGATTCGACCTCCTGCATTTTCAGGTGGGCAGCGAAGGGCGTCAGGAAAACGGTTTTCATAAACTTGTTCGGTTTGTATTCAGTCCCTTGGTTCTTCTCGTTTTCCTGCTACGGCACCGCCCGGACATCGTGCATTTGAATACGGCAATGCTGCTCAAGAGTTATTGGAGAGACAACGTTTATCTGCTGGTTGCGCGTCTCTTGGGGCGGAAAGTGGTTTATCAGGTTCATGGCGGCGCTTTACCGGAGGATTTTTTCGCAGGCAACAGGCTATTGACCGCTCTTTTGCGCAGGGTGTTGGAACAGCCCGATGTATTGCTGCTGCTGGCTCAAGTGGAACTCAATGCCTATCGGCGTTTTGTGCCCGGACAGCGGCTGGAAGTGATACCTAATGCCATTGATGTCTCGGCTACCAAGTCGCTTACTGCTAAACCGGCGGGTTCCCTCCACCTTGTTTATCTTGGTCGGATTGTAAAGGACAAGGGGGTTTTTGAAATCGTGGAAACCCTAGCTGTATTGGCTGGGCAGGGACGTAAGTTGCGGTTAACGATCGGCGGCAACGGACCGGACGAGGAGCGTCTTCGGGCGCGAGTGAGCACGCTGGGGCTGGATGAACGGGTGGAGTTTATAGGGCCGGTATTCGGTATGGATAAGGATTGTTTATGGAACGCCGCTCATGTTTTCGTCTTTCCCACCTATCGGGAAGGCTTGCCCTATGCTTTGCTGGAAGCCATGGCGGCTGGGGCAGTTCCCATCACTACAAAGGTGGGGGCGATTCCTGACGTGATGCAGGACGGTGGGCATGGGTTGTTCGTCGAACCCAGGAGCACGGTAGACTTGGCTCGTGCCATTGCCCGGTTGGATGATGACCGGGTGTTGCTTGCCCGCATGGCTGAGGCCGGACAGAAGCGTGTGTTGGTTCACTACACTGTGGCGCGACTGGCGTGTGATTTCGAACGGATTTATGATTCGTTGGGCGTAAAAGGATAATTATGTGCGGCATTGCGGGTTTTGTTTCATCTCAGACCGATTTTGATCTCTCTGCGGCTTTGCGCACCATGGCGACCGTTATAGCTCATCGCGGCCCTGACGATGAGGGTTTTTTCGAAACAGCCACTCAGCTTGGTAAACATCGGGTTGGATTGGCGCATCGGCGTCTGTCCATCATCGATATGTCCACTGGACATCAGCCGCTAGGCAATGAGGACGGTTCGATTCAGATTGTCTTCAACGGCGAGATATACAACTTTCAGGCTTTGCGAGCCGAGTTGGAGGCCAAGGGACATCGCTTTGCAACTCATTCAGACACCGAGGCTATCGTTCATGCCTATGAAGAATGGGGCGACGATTGTGTGACGCGTTTTCGCGGCATGTTTGCCTTTGCTATTTGGGATGCGCCGCGCCAACGCCTGTTCTTGGCCCGCGACCGGTTCGGTAAAAAGCCTCTGTTTATGATGGAGTCGGGCGATAGCCTGCTGTTCGCTTCAGAGATCAAGTCGCTTCTTGCCTTTCCGGGGACGTCGGCGTCCGTGGATACAACCGCTGTATGGAATTATCTGGCCTATCGCTATGTGCCTGCACCAGCCACTTTATTCTCCGGCATCCGAAAGCTGATGCCGGGCAGCGTGGCGGTGTGGGAAAAAGGGTCGGTGACCGAGAGCTGCTATTACCAACCGTCTGACCGGTTACCGCTTCAGGAAGCGACAAGCCTTGATGATCCGGTTGGCGCGTTTCTGGAAAAACTCGACGAAGCAGTGGCGATCCGCATGATTTCGGATGTTCCTTTTGGCGCATTTCTGTCGGGCGGTATCGACTCCTCGGCGATAGTCGGGCTGATGTCGCGCCATTCATCGACGCCTGTAAAGACCTTTTCAGTGGGTTTTTCCGAGTCTGCTTATAGTGAGCTGGGTTATGCCAAGACCATTGCCGATCAATTCAAGACCGATCACCGCGAGTTGACCGTATCGCAGGATCACTTGATGGAACATTTGTCGGCGCTGGTGCGTTTCCGGGATGCTCCGGTGGCCGAGCCTTCGGATATCCCGATTTATTTGCTGGCGAAGGAGGCGCGCAAGACGGTAAAGATGGTGCTGACCGGCGAGGGATCGGATGAGTTTCTGGGCGGTTATCCCAAACACGTTTTCGAGCGTTATGTCAGCGCTTACCAGAGGGTGCCGGGCAGCATCCGACATGGGTTGATCGAGCCTTTGATCGGTGCGCTGCCGTATCGCTTTAGGCGGGCTAAGACGGCCTTCGTAAACTTGGGGTTGGAACGCTTTGATGAACGTATGCCGCGCTGGTTCGGTGCCCTCTCTACACGGGAGCGGGATGCCTTGGCAGCGGTTCGGCTCCCGGCAAAGACGGTTGATGGCGTGCAATTCGACACGCCCTCCGACAATTCGTCGCTACGGCGTATTTTGTATTTCGACCAAACCAGCTGGTTGCCGGACAACCTGCTGGAACGCGGTGACCGTATGACGATGGCTGCCTCCCTCGAAGCTCGCATGCCTTTCATGGATCACGAGTTGGCGGCTTTTGTATCCGGCTTGCCGGATGAATACCGTGTACGTGGCGGGACATCCAAATGGATTCTGCGTGAGGCTATGAAGCGTCTGTTGCCCGCTGAGATCCTGGAACGGCCCAAGATGGGCTTTCGGGTACCGGTGAACGAATGGTTTCGCGGCGGAATGCGGGATTATTTATATGACCATTTGACCGGTTCGGACTCGCATACTGCAAATTATTACAATCGTTCCGCTCTGCTAGGGCTGCTGAAGGAACATATAGAAGGACGCCAAAACCATGAGAAGGTGCTGTGGACTCTATTGAGCTTGGAAGTTTGGCATCGGTGTTATTTTCAGGAATAAAAATTAAATAACCTAAATATACGTTAAGCCGTAGAGCGACCGGCCGGTCGGCCGCCCTTTGCGAAAATGTATGAGTTATTAATTTCCGATCTTAAAGGGAGGCGGTCGCTACGTAGAATAAGGTTCATGGCGATGCTTAGCGGATATTCCGGCATTTTCGAATCGTGTACCTAATCTCAGAGTATTTAGCTCGGGAGGCATTTTGATAGATGGAAAGCAAAGTGAAACGCATCAATTGACCTGGACATGGCTGGTGTTCGGTATCGCGTTGATGATCCTGTTGACATGGATTAACGGTCGGCGGCGTTGGTTCGTGTTTTTGTTTATGACGGCTTTCGCCGCATTTGATGAGTTGAGGCAACTATTTTTGCCGGGACGTAGCGCAAGCATCGGCGATTTTGCTACTGACCTGTTGGTCATTACAGCCATCCTATGGGTGGTTTTACCCAGGCTGTTGCATAGCTGGGGACGGCGATGAATGGCGTACTGTGGAAATTATACCGACTGCGTGCCATGGGGGTAGCCGAGATCCTTTATCGTGTGCAACAGGCGATAAAGGCGCAATGGGAAAAATACGGCAGAGGTTTGGCACAACCGATGGAACCGGTTGGCGATGCCGGAAGGCCATGGCTGAATGAATTGCCGCATAACTTTGATCAGGCTTTGTACTGTGTAGCGGCAGACCGGGTGCTGGACGGTCGCTACGATGTGTTTGCTTTACACAATGTTGAGCTGGGGTTTCCTCCGCAATGGAACCGTGACCCGAAGACCGGTGTTGAAGTGCCGCTCACTTTCGGAAAAACGCTGAATTACCGGGATGAGCGGGTCGTCGGTGATATTAAATATCTGTGGGAGCCCAACCGGCATGGCGAACTAGTGACCTTGGCACAAGCCTGGAAGCTGAGTAAGGATGTGAAATATGCTGAAGGAGTTCGGCTGTTGCTGGATTCGTGGTTCGACCAATGCCCCTATCCATTGGGGCCTAATTGGATTAGTTCGTTGGAACACGCGGTGAGACTGGTGAATTGGTCTTTCGCGTGGCATCTGCTGGGCGGCGAGGCATCACCTCTATTTGAAGGCGATGCCGGACAGGCATTCAAGCACCGCTGGCTGAAGGTGATTTACCAACATTGCCATTTTATTGCTGGTAATTTTTCCCGGTATTCCTCCGCCAATAATCATTTGCTGGGCGAATACATGGGCTTGCTGATAGGTGCGATTACGTGGCCGTTGTGGGCGGAGAGTACGCAGTGGCGGCAATTGGCGCAGCATGGGGTTGAAAGCGAAGCGCTGATGCAGAATTTTACGGATGGGGTTAACCGCGAACAGGCGATCTGGTATCAGCATGAGGTGACGGACATGATGCTGCTGAGTGGATTGGTAGGTCGTGCCAACGGAATCGAGTTTGACACCGCGTTCTGGAAGCGCCTGGAGGCGATGCTGGAATTCATTGCCAGCTTGATGGATGTGGGCGGGAATATGCCGATGATCGGTGATTCGGATGATGCAGTGATGGTGCGCTTTAGCCGGGAGCCGGGGTTTGATGTTTACAAATCGCTGTTGGCTACAGGAGCTGTTTTATTCAGTCGCGGCGACTTCAAGGTAAAAGCCGGACGTTTTGACGACAAGAGCCGCTGGTTGCTGGGCGATGATGCAGAGAAACGGTTTGAGGCGTTAGCGATACCGGTGTCGCTAACCCAGCAGCAGAGTTTTCCGCAGGGCGGATATTATGTGCTCGGGCAGGATTTCGGCCAGCCGAAAGAAATCCGGGCGGTGGTGGATTGCGCTCCACTGGGGTACCTGTCGATTGCCGCACACGGTCATGCCGATGCGTTGGCTTTTACGCTCTCGGTTGCGGGCGAAGAGATGCTGATCGACCCCGGCACCTATGCATACCACAGCCAAAAAGCGTGGCGCGACTATTTTCGCTCAACCCGTGCGCATAACACGGTCTGTGTGGATGGGCTGGATCAGTCGGTGAGTGGCGGTAATTTCATGTGGGTAAAGCATGCCAAGGCCAGACTTGAAACCTGGGATGTGGGCAAACAGCAGGATCGATTGGTAGGCAGCCATGATGGCTATCTCCGGTTGGCCGATTCCGTGCTGCACTGGCGGGAGATCGTTTTTGATAAAGCTGCCGGTACGATTAGGGTGCTTGACAGGCTGGAATGCCAAAAAAATCATCGGGTAGAGATTCATTGGCATTGCCATGAAGAGGCTGAAGTGTCGCTACAGGAGGCTGGCGTAAAGATTTCAAGAACAAAGGGCGAAGTAACTTTGGCGCTGGAAGATAACAGGTTTTTGGTGCGCTTGGCGCGCGGCGAAGAGACCCCGCCTTTGGGATGGATTTCTCGCAGTTTCGACAGCAAGCTGCCAAGTACCGTTGTGGTTTGGTCGGGCGAAATAGAAGGTTCATGTGAGTTTGAGACCAGGATACAAGTTATTTTGGTGTGAGTAATGTTGGAAAGATGATTTTTTCTAGTACTGAACATGTAAGTGTAACGTTTTTTAAGTCGGCGATTTTAAAAACAAAATAACAAGCGCTATGAACAATAGCGTTACTTGGTCAGTACGACTATAGCTCTTATGTAATGGAGGTGATTTTATGAGTAAATCGACTAAATCGGTATTTTTTATTTCGGTCTTAACCCGATCTACGAAACATTTTTCCGTAATTAGCCCTCAATACCTGTTGACGCTCGCTTCGAACGCTTGGATAGGACGCATTGCGAAGTTCGGAGCCGACATGGCCGCCACCATGTTGTTAGCCATAACCACTGCCTCGGGAGCCCATGCGGCTAATATGCTATATAAGACGGATTTTGGGCCTGCTGATACCATTCTCTCTGCACCATCGGCGAGTGACACCTCGGGTTGGCAAGATGTCGCCGGTATCAATGTGGCAACAGGGACGCAAGGGCCAATCCTTCCCTTTGGAGCGACAAGATCGGGCTTGCAACTGCTTGCCGAAGCTTCCGTTACAAGCTCAACTATTGGTAACTATATGATTAACGAGATCCAACAAGTTACGGGGCCTGCGGGAAATCCGGTCAATGCACTCTTTCAAAGCCTCAAAATAAGTAACGCTGCGCCTCCTACATGGGGCTCATCGCAAGATGCTTTTATGATTAGAAGAGAATTAGTTGATAGCGGTCAACAAGGTGATACAGGGGACGTTTATTATTCCTATTGGTTCAAGTTCCAATCTGATTTGCACACCCAACTAGGAACCGGTAATGGCGATAACTGGCGAGTGATGTCGGAGTGGAAAACAGGGGGGCTCAATAATACTTGGAAAGGCGATTATCGTATTATCACCGCTGTGCAACAAGATAGCAGTGGGCGTCTTAGCTGGAGTACCTCAGGGGATAATGTCGCAAATGGAATATCCACCGAGCAAACCTATTGGCAGGAAGATAACACTACCGTTCCGGTTCCCGTTGGAAAATGGTTCAAATATGAAGTTTTTTGGCATCGGTCTAGCGGTAGCGACGGACGCTATTGGGCAGCGGTTGATGGTCAGGTGATTGCCGATCATAAGGGTTCGAATATGGGTATCTATAACCTTCCCATCAACCGGATTTTTTTGACTAATGCCTACAGTGGAGGCAAAGCGCCGATCCAGCAATGGCTAACGGGCTTAGAAATTTGGGATGGCTTCCCCTGTGGTGCGGGAATGTCTTGCTACGGCAATAACAACAGCACTAGCACCAAGGATTCCACCGCCCCTTCCGTTCCCTATAGTCTTAGCGCTATTTAATATTTTGGAGGTCACAATGAAGATCAGTATTTTTGGTTTAGGTTATGTAGGCGCAGTTTCAGCCGGTTGTTTGGCCACTGATGGTCATCAGGTGTTTGGTCTGGATCCAAATGAGACCAAGGTGGATCTCATCAATAAAGGGAGGACGCCGATTATCGAAAAGGATATTGGCGAGATGATCGCCAGCGCGGTGAAAAACGGCAAGCTGCGTGCGACTACGGATGTCCGCGAGGCGGTGATGAATTCGGACATTTCGTTGATCTGCGTGGGTACGCCTTCGCAGCTCAACGGTAATCTCGATCTTTCTTATGTGCGTCGCGTGTGTGAGGAGATCGGTTTAGTCCTAAAGGAAAAGAGTGCTTTTCATGTGGTGGCGGGGCGCTCGACCATGTTGCCCGGTTCCATGCGCAATGTGGTGATTCCGACTTTGGAAGCGTGTTCGGGCAAAAAGGCCGGCGTGGATTTTGGCGTTTGCAACAATCCTGAATTTTTACGTGAAGGCACGGCGGTTTATGACTACTACAATCCTCCTAAGACCGTGATTGGCGAATCCGACCAGCGCGCCGGCGACATGCTGGTGGAGCTTTACAAAAACATGGATGCGCCACTGATCCGCACCGATATTGAGACGGCGGAAATGGTGAAATACACCGATAACACCTGGCATGCGCTGAAAGTGGCTTTCGCCAACGAGATTGGCAATATCTGCAAGGCGGTGGGCATCGACGGTCATAAGGTGATGGAGGTTTTCTGTCAGGATACCAAGCTGAATTTGTCTTCCTATTATATGAAGCCGGGCTTTGCTTTCGGCGGTTCCTGTCTGCCCAAGGATGTGCGCGCGTTGAACTACAAGGGTAAGAGCCTGGATCTGGACTTGCCGGTATTGAACGCCATCATGTCTTCCAATCAGCTCCAGATTGAGAAAGCTATCGCTATGATTGTGAACAAGAACAAACACAAGATCGGCATACTTGGCTTTGCTTTCAAGGCCGAGACGGACGACCTGCGCGAATCGCCGATCGTGAATGTCATTGAATATCTGATTGGCAAAGGTTACGAGCTCAAGCTTTACGACAAGAATGTCAATCTGGCTGCACTCACCGGCGCTAACCGCGATTACATACTCAACCGTATTCCGCACATTTCCAAGCTGATGGTGGGCGATGTGCGGGAGGTTATGGACTTCGCCGAGACCATCGTCATCGGTAACGGCTCCGAAGAGTTTAAGCCGATTCCCGCCAACCTGAAAACTGGGCAAGTAGTGGTCGATTTGGTGCGTATCGTCAAGGATATGAGTGGTGAACAGTACGATGGGATTTGTTGGTAATTGCTTTCTTTCGAGGTATTAAAAGATGATTAAATATGTTCTAGCTGGGATTTCTTTAAAGGCTTTTTCTTGTTGCTCGCCCGCTCGTGCCTTGTACCGGAAAATAGGGAATACATTGGGTCAGAGAAAAAGGGAGTGTCTGGATATTTCCACTTATGTTGAACGTTCGGATGTCCTCGTTTCGCTCATGGAGAAGTATGGCGTACTAAGAGATGGCGCGGCCATGCTTGAGTTGGGTACTGGTTGGATGCATTGGTTCAGCCTTTACGCGCGGTTGCATGCCAATATTTCCGTGGATTTGTTTGATGTTTGGGATAACAGGCAGTTTGGCGCATTGAGAAGCGCGTTTTCAAAGTTGGCAGAAGAATGGCAGAGCACGAACAATAAGGAACCGGAGGTTGTGGGCAGGTTAGATAGGTTGTTACAGGCCAAGTCGTTCAATGATTTATATGACACTTTTGGTCTTGCCTACCGTATTGATGACGCAGGTTCACTCGTAGTATACAAGGGAGCCAGTTACGATTGCGTTTTCAGTTTCCATGTGTTGGAGCATGTGCCAGTTGGCAGTATCGACGATAGCATATCGAATATATTTCGAGTGTTGAAGCCCGGAGGCTCACGGTTCGCTAATTTCAAACTCAGTTCATGAAATTATGGCAAACTACTCCAATTTGCCATGAACACAGCACCTACCATAACAAGAATTGAACGGTCGGACGATGTACCCCTGTTATTAGCACAAATGGAAAAAATGGAGGTGGCG
>CANNNV010000116.1 GCA_947506155.1 Methylococcaceae bacterium | reverse complement strand
CGACGCCGCATTGACGTCGCTGTGGGATAAGTGACCACAGTTTTTACAATGATTATTATAGGGCAGAAACAATGCAAAATAAAGGTCAAAAGCACACCATTCCTCCCCGCCCTGAAGGGCGGGGTCTCCTGGAGCTTTTCTGATGAATCGTTCCAAAATTATCGTGGTCGACGATCACGACATTATTCGTCAAGCTGTAAAGTGTCTGGTTGACATGACAGATCACCTTTCTATCGTGGCTGAAACAGGTGAGGGTGGTGAAGTTATTGCGCTGTGCCGTGAATATATTCCAGATGTGCTGTTGCTTGATATTTCGCTGAATAACCGTGATGGTCTTGATGTTCTTATGCGGGTTAAGAAAGAATTTAATCACCTTCCAGTATTGATGTTTACTGGACACGAAGAAAGCAAGTATGGCGTTCGGTCGATCCAATCTGGCGCGGCCGGCTATCTGAACAAGCGAAATTCAGCAACCCAGCTAGTGACGGCGATTGATTGCGTTCTCTCTGGTCATAAATACATTACCCCATCTATGGCGCAGTTGTTGGCAAATTGGGTGCTGGTAGGTAAAGAAGAGAGTGCTTATGAAATACTCTCAGACCGTGAATTTCAAACCTTACAGCTAATCTCAACAGGCTTATCAGTTAGTGAAATTGCCGAAAAACTACATTTATCAGTTAAGACTATCAGTATGTACCGTGGGCGGATTTTGGAAAAACTTGGATTACGGCATAACGGAGATTTGATGCGCTATGCGATGGATAATAGCTTAGTCGATAGCCTGAAATAATAAACTTCTGTCATTTATCGGCAAATTTAGGCTTATTTCAAACCATTTTTGTAAGACAAACTCTGTACTGCACCTTCCTTTTTTGCTCACATCATTACAGCCATACTCTGATTTACAGTTACCTCCGAATGGCTCATTATTGTCCCTTATGAATTACGCACTTTTACTGGTGAGGTACCTGTTAATCCCCCCACCCGAAGGACGGAGCTTGTAAAAGCCAGGTTGGCTAGGCGCTACGATTACAACAGATTGGCGAATGCTTCCTTAAAAAGACTGGATCAAGCTAAGGAACGTGGATCAAATAACTTAGGCAACTTGCTCCCTCTCCTGCTGGAGAGGGTTGGGGTGAGGAGAATAAGATGCCCAAGTTAATTAGTACTCATTCCTAAGGTTCTTTTATGAGAGCCAGTTGTAATCATTGTCGAAGGGAGACCTCAGTGTTACTAAGCCCGTAAGGGCATACCCTCACGGGTTGACAGCTTGAAAAGACAAGCACCTACTCAATCTAAGATAGCAAACGTAATAGGAGCGGCGTAAGTTGGGTCGGCGATAGCCGACGCGCTATCCCTCCCCGGCCTAAAGGACGGGGTATCTCGCGCAAAAACTGATGAACACAAATGACTTGATGCAAGAAATTCACGATATCAATTTAAGCTATTTAATGTTAGCGCAACAAATGATTCGAGATGACAAGGATGTGGCAGTTTTTCGTTTGGGTATCAGTCAGGAAATTGCAGAAATACTTGGGAGTCTCAGTACCGCTCAGGTTATGAAATTGGCGGGAGGGCCTATGATGCTGACTCGCTTTCGTTTTGACGATGGGGCTATGCTTAGCATGTTGACTCACGATAGTAAAATGCAGTCTATGGTGCATTTGCATACGTCTATTTTATTAGCTAGGCAGCCAGTAGAAGAAATTTGTTGATAATAAAGCCGGTAGTAGCGTTGTTCTTTTTAGGGTTGTTGTTCTTTAATACATAATTTTTCAAACGAGTGGGGGCTAGCGCATGGCCAAAAAATCCAAGAGTGTCCTCGAAGAGTCAAAAGCAATTCAGTTAGCCGTCGAGCTAATTAAGTTTGGTGCCCGGTTGCAACTGCTCGAAGTTGAAATATCGTTATCACGAGATCGTTTAATTAATTTATACAGAGAGTTGCACGGCATGTCTCCACCAAGGGGGATGCTGCCGTTTTCGGTTGATTGGTTTTTGACCTGGAAACCCAACGTTCATTCCTCACTGTTTATAGGTATTTATCGGCAATTAATAGAGCACACCTCTGCGAGAGGTATCGAAGCCGTCATTAAAGCCTACAAACTTTACCTAGAACAAGTTGAGTGTGAAGAGGGCGAGGAGGCTATGCTGTCATTGACACGAGCCTGGACTTTGCTCCGCTTCCTCAACAGTCTCATCCTAGTTGTAGTCCCTTGTAAAACCTGTGGCGGTGAATTCGTCGTTCAACCCTATGCTCAAAACCATTTTGTCTGCGGTTTATGTCGCGTGCCCAATCGAGCCGGAAAAAAAGTCAAGGTGATCGATACGGTTGCAATTAGGCTAAATTCAGCGGCCTAACCAGGCATACGCTCACGCTAAGAAAACAATTATTTAAAGTCCCAGATTTCATCAATTCATTGCTTATGAACATCAGTAAAATTATCAGTCCTCCAGTAACAAGCATTCGCGTGGAGACTTTTTAATGGCCATAATGATTGGCTATTTCCTCGTAGTAGCTTCGGTATTTGGCGGTTTTGCTCTGGCCGGAGGTCATGTGGCGGCCTTGTTTCAGCCAGTGGAATTATTGATGATCGGTGGTGCTGCTGTGGGTGCCTTTGTGGTTGGCAATGACGTAAAATCGATTAAGGCAACGATGAAGGGACTAAAAGGCTTGACTAAGGGAACGGGTTACACTAGTCAACTTTATATTGAATTATTATTGCTGCTTTATCGGCTACTGAGCAAAATTCGCTCTGAAGGCTTGATATCGATTGAAAGTGATGTCGATAAATACAAGGAAAGTAAGCTTTTTGCCGACTACCCGCTGATACTCGCCGACCACCATGCTATGGAATTTTTGACCGATTATTTACGCTTGATGGTGTCTGGGAACGCCAATGTTTTTCAACTTGAAAATCTGATGGACAACGAAATTGAAACGCATCATGAGGAAGGATCTGTTCCGGTGCATTGCATTGCAAAACTGGGTGACGGCATGCCTGCTTTTGGCATTGTTGCGGCGGTCATGGGCGTGGTTCATACCATGGAATCAGTTAGTCTGCCGCCCGCAGAACTTGGCTTATTGATAGCCCATGCGCTAGTAGGTACCTTTCTGGGTATTTTACTTGCCTATGGCTTTGTAACGCCGCTGTCCAGTTTGCTTGAGCATAAACTGCATGAATCATCCAAGCCCATGCACTGCATAAAAGTTACTTTAATCGCTCATTTAAATGCTTACCCACCCCCGTTAGCAGTTGAGTTTGGTCGCAAAGTCTTGTTTTCTACCGAACGACCTTCGTTTGAAGAAATTGATGATGAGATCAGACAGGCAAAGGCAAAGGCCAGAGCTAAGTAAACATGCCTGAAGATTCTCTCCAACCTATCATAGTTAAGCGCATAAAAAAAGTAGCCGGCGGCAGTCATGGTGGCGCCTGGAAAATTGCTTATGCGGATTTCGTGACCGCGATGATGGCTTTTTTTTTACTGATGTGGCTGCTCAGTATGGTTGATGGTAAAGCCCGTGGTGGTATTGCCGAATATTTTAAAACACCAATTAAAGTCGCACTGGCCGGCAACAATAGCGTAGGCGAAAGCGCTATTATTCTTCACGGCGGAGGCAAAGATTTAACGAAGACTTCCGGGCAAGTTAACAATAACTTGCCTGCTCAAGCCTCTAA
The DNA here is from genome assembly GCA_947506155.1 of Methylococcaceae bacterium. Lineage (GTDB taxonomy): Bacteria > Pseudomonadota > Gammaproteobacteria > Methylococcales > Methylomonadaceae > Methylobacter_A. The sequence goes on along the minus strand of CANNNV010000116.1, from coordinate 5,615 downwards.
GTCTTTTGATTTAAAAAATGCGAAAGAAGTGATGGAACGAGCCGAGTTGGTAAAAATGCGCACCATGAAAAATAAGTTAGATGCGCTCATTGAATCCAACCCAAAGCTAAATCCCTATAAAAATCAATTACTGCTTGATATCACTAGCGAGGGCTTACGCATTCAGATTGTAGATGAGAGTAAGCGACCGATGTTTGCCCTAGCTAGCGTTGAACTTGAGCCTAGAGCAAAGGATATTCTTTCAGTGCTAGCGCCAACTTTTAATACTTTACCAAACAAAATCAGTCTTTCCGGGCACACCGATGCCACACAGTATCCGCCTAGCGCAAAAAATTATACCAACTGGGAACTGTCGGCAGGTCGCGCTCTTGAGGCGCGTCGAGTATTAGTCGAAGGCGGCATGGAAGAGTCTAGGTTGGTGCGGGTCATCGGATTGGCTTCGGCGGTTCTATTGGATGAAAAAGATCCTTTAAATCCTATCAATCGACGTATCAGTATCATTGTCTTGAATCAACGAGCTGAGACTTCTGCCGAGAGCGAGGGTAAACGGCAAGAGCCTGAACCAGTGCCAGAACCCATTAGCCCACAGAATTAATGCCTTTTTTGCTCCTTTTATAAAAATACAACACAGAGGAAAGCTTGCATGAGTGAAAGTTTGGAAACTAAGAAGTTGGTAAAAGCGCAGCTCGACAGCCATGCCTTATATGGCCGCCTCGGTCTTGTGGTACGCCAGTTACATGATTCACTCAATACGCTGGGCTATGAACGAATTTTAGATAGCTCATTAAGAGAAATGAGCGATTCGCAAGACCGTCTTGAATACATTGCAACACTGACTGAGCAAGCTGCCGATAAGGTATTGAATGCAGTGGATGATGGATTGCCCATTCAGGCGCAGCAGATGGCAAAAGCCAAAGGCTTGGAGACAGTCTGGAATGAACTGTTCGCTCGTGAGTTTGAGCTGAGTGAAATAAAATCGCTGGCATCTGAATCGCGTGACTTCATCCGAGAGGTGTCTAAAAACTCGGAAGACGAAAAAGCCCGATTAATGGATATTATGATGGCTCAAGACTTTCAGGACATTACCGGGCAGATCATCAAAAAGCTGGTGATACTGACACAAAAGCTGGAAAAAGAGCTGGCTCAGTTATTGCGAGATTATGCCATCGATCCACATACCGAGACCGTTGATTTACTTGCTGGCCCCTCGATTCCCGAATTGGCGCTGGATCAAGATGATGTTGACAGCTTGCTCGCAGATTTGGGTTTCTGATGGGTGAAAGTAGTTTAAAACGGCGTAACCGGTTGTAGGCTGTAATGGTTATCGATAACCTTCCTTAAAAAACATTATAATTGACATGACGGTATTAGCATCTAGTAATCAATATTCCGCAGCGGCTCTGGGGCGAGAATTTTTGTTGTTTACGCTGGGGCAGGAACAATATGGCATTGATATTTTAAAAGTTCAGGAAATTCGTGGTTACGAGTCAGTTACCAGGATTGCCAATGCGCCTGAGTTTATCAAAGGTGTTGTTAATTTGCGTGGTGTCATTATGCCGATTTTGGATATGCGTATCAAATTCGATCTGGGCACACCGATATACAACGAATTGACCGTGGTTATTGTCCTTAACCTGGGCGATCGGATAGCGGGCATTGTAGTGGACGCTGTGTCGGATGTAGTTATTCTTAACGGTGAGCAAATAAAACCGCCACCGGATATGGGTACCGCATTTAATATCACTCACCTGCTGGGCTTGGGAACCGTCGATGAACGCATGATTATTCTTATTAATATTGATGCACTGATGGCTAGCCAAGAAATGGGCCTAGTTGCGCCGTTGCATAACGGTTCTAGTCAGCAAAATAATGATCATTAACGTCCTGATTATCGACGATTCGGCGTTGATGCGCAGTGTATTAACTAAAATAATTCAAAGTCAGCCTGACATGGTGGTGGTGGGTACTGCATCAAATCCATTGATTGCACGCGAATTGATCAAGCAAACCAATCCTGATGTATTGACGCTAGATGTCGAAATGTCTTATATGGATGGACTTGATTTTTTGGAAAAGCTGATGCGACTACGGCCTATGCCGGTGGTCATGGTGTCATCGTTGACTGATCATGATTCTGAGATTACCCGGCGTGCCTTGAAATTAGGGGCAATTGACTGCGTGACCAAGCCTTTGCTCAATATCAAAACCGAAATGCTAGAATATACCGAATTGTTGACCGGTAAGATACGCCTAGCTCATGATGCGAGATCGACACTCGCTTTCCGTACTAAGTCATGCGGCACACAACAGTCGGTGAGCAAACTTTTATCCAATAGTGATAAAATGGTCATCGTCGGTGCTTCGACCGGAGGCACAGAAGCCATTAAGGACTTTTTGCTAAAAATGCCTTTTGATTGTCCCTGCATTCTTATTACCCAGCACATGCCGGAAGGATTTACTCGCTCTTTTGCGCAGCGGCTTGATAGTCTGTGCGAGATTCGAGTGCTCGAGGCTGCCGGGGGAGAACAAATTTTACCAGGACATGCCTATATCGCTCCGGGGCATTCTCATCTTCAACTGGTTCGAAAAGGAATTCGTTATTTTACCCAGCTGGATCAAGGCCCACTGGTGAATCGGCATCGCCCTTCGGTAGATGTTTTATTTCGCTCGGCAGCCCGGCATGCCGGGAAAAATGCAGTGGGTGTGATCCTGACCGGCATGGGCAAAGATGGTGCGGTGGGCATGCTGGAGATGAGGAAAGCTGGTGCTTACAACTTTGCTCAGGATGAGGGTTCCTGCGTGGTTTTTGGTATGCCTAAGGAAGCCATTGATATTGGAGCCGTGCATGAAGTCGCTCCTTTATCTCGATTGGCTGACAGAGTATTGGGTTATTTTGGCAAGTAGAAGCCGCTTGATGTGTTTGCCACAACCTTTTGTCTCAACATTAAAAAATAAGTTTTCGGAGTATGTGTGTCTGATTCAAAAGATATGAAGTTTTTGGTAGTGGATGATTTTTCAACAATGCGTAGGATTATTCGTAATTTGTTGAAAGAATTGGGCTATATAAATGTCACTGAAGCTGAAGATGGTAATATCGCGTTTGCTAAGCTAAAGCGGGATTCGTTTGATTTTATTATTTCCGACTGGAACATGCCGGGCATGGATGGTTTGCAGTTATTACAGGCTATCCGTAATGAGCCAGTGCTGAACCATGTCCCCGTTTTGATGGTAACCGCAGAAGCCAAAAAGGAGAATATTCTCGCCGCCGCCAAAGCGGGTGCTAATGGTTATGTTGTGAAGCCGTTCACAGCAGCGATACTGGATGAGAAAATATCCAGGATTCTGGATAAACTGAAGAAGCCACTGTGATGGCTGTCTTGAAAAAAATATTTATCGTTGTTGATTCAAGACGCAAGGCCCATTTCTGCCTATGGCATAAGGCCGCTAAAAAAGATTTAGCTAAGCATTAGAGAATAGCGTATGGAGATAGATATCAGTCAATTTACCCAAATTTTCTTCGAAGAAGTCGAAGAGCTTTTGGATGACTTAGAGAGACTACTCCTCAAGGTGGATGTGGAGAGTCCTGATTCTGAAGACATTAATGCAATTTTTCGCATTGCCCATTCAATTAAAGGAGGGGCTGCCACGTTTGGCTACGTCGATCTAGCCAGTATTACGCATGAATTGGAATCCATGCTGGATAAAATTCGTCATGGTGATGCTCAATTTACCGTGCAGCACCAGGAAGTGTTGTTGCAGTCTAAGGATGTGCTAAAAATGCAGCTTGATGGACTTCGGTTTGATAAGCCTGTTGATCAAGAAAAAATAGCGGATATTAGAGTGATTTTGGCGGCTATGGCTAATAATCAGCTGTTGCCAGCCAAAGTTAGTGCGCCGGCTGCGAGCGTCAAAAGCAGTTATTTAAAGCATTTTCAACTTAAATGTCCACTGCTGTCTGCGCAAGATATCAAAGCCTTGACTGAGGAATTGTCGTTGCTAGGTGAATTATCCGCCAGCGTCTCAGACACCCAACACACCAGACTAAATCTATGGACTAACGAAACGAGTGAGGATGTACTCGTGATGTGTTCGTTCATCGTTGACACGGATACTGTGACTATCAATGAATACAGTGGCGATCATGTTCAAAATGTCAATGCGCAGGCTGATTCCGGGCTGCTTGATGTGCCTCCTACCGATGCTCCCTTAAAGATAAAGCCGCTGCGCGCCGCACTTGTAGAGCGGCCCATCAAAAAAATATCGGCGCTGGCCTCTGGAGCAGTTGGTGCCACTGAATCTTCTACAGTGCGCGTTAGTATCGAAAAAGTAAATCAACTGATCAATATGGTGGGCGAGCTGGTAATTGCTCATGCAATGATTGTCAAAAGTGCCGAAACATTAGATCCCTTAGTCAATGAAATGCTGTTGCATGGCATTACCCAGCTTGGTATCAGCAGTCACCATTTGCAAGAATCTGCAATGTCCATGCGGCTGATGCCTATGGATATTATATTTTCCAGGTTTCCTCGTATGGTTCGTGAGCTGTCCAGTAAGTTGGGTAAAAAAATTATCCTGGAAATTGAAGGTAACACTATTGAGTTGGATAAAGGCCAGATAGAAAAAATCCTGGATCCATTAACTCATTTGATTAAAAACAGTATCGATCACGGTATCGAAAGACCAGAAGTTCGCGTGCAGGCGGGTAAGCCTGAAGAGGCAAAGTTGGGGCTTTCTGCTGAGCATCACGGAGGCTATATCGTCATTAAAGTGTCTGATGATGGTGCAGGCCTTAATCGCCTAAAAATTATTGAGAAAGCGCAGGCTCTGGGACTTTTTGTTCGAGATACCATGTCCGATGCTGAGGTCTGGCAATTTATTTTTACGCCTGGTTTTTCGACCGCCGAAACCATTACTAATATTTCTGGAAACGGAACCGGTATGGAAATGGTTAAGCGTAATATTACAAGCTTGGGCGGAACAGTCAACATTCAGTCAACAGCTGGCAAAGGCACAACCACAACCGTATTTATCCCGTTAACACTGGCAATTCTCGATGGCATGTCGGTTAAGGTAGGGCAAGAAACCTACCTTTTGCCCTTGTACAATGTGCTTGAATCTTTTCAGCCGGTCGCTGCCAGTATCAAAAAGGTTAGTGGTCAGGGTACGCTAATTAACGTCCGGGGCGAATATCTTCCGGTAATTTTGTTATTTGAAGTCTTTACCATTGAGCCGATACATCGAGATTTGGAAACCGGCATTCTGGTGGTAGTTGAAGCTGAAGGTCGAAAGGCTGCCTTATTTGTTGATGAACTGGTGGATCAACAACAAATTGTGGTCAAGAGCATCGAAGCAAATTATCACAAAATCCCCAATATTTCAGGTGCAACTATTTTAGCCGATGGTAGCGTAGCCTTCATTATCGATGTGGTGGGCTTAATTAATTAAGTACGAGATTCTATTGAATTCTGTAAACAATCCCCGACCTAAAGGACGGGGCTTTATGGTAACTAAAATCGTTCCACATTAGGACGGCTTACAGCGCCCCTTGATAGGCTGAAAAGCCTGTCAAACTTAGCGATATTCGACGCCGCATTGACGTCGCTGTGGGATAAGTG
>CANNNV010000115.1 GCA_947506155.1 Methylococcaceae bacterium | reverse complement strand
TCACGGGTTGACCGCTTGGAAAGACAAGCACCTAATTTTTTAAAGATAGCAAACGCAATAGGAGCTGCATGAGCTGGCTCGGCTAACACCGACGCGCTATCCCTCCCCGACCTAAAGGACGGGGTATCTCGCGCAAAAACCGATGAATTGGAAATAGAAAAAAAATATTAGCCACTTCATTGTATTATTAAGGTATTGCCTGATGTGAATCAGCCTCAAACAAAACTTTTAAATTTTTATGTTAATAGACTCCCATTGCCATCTGGATCGCATTGATCTGGCTCCTTATCAAAATGATTTTGACTGTTTTATGCGTGAAGTCGAAAACAGTCAAATTGAGCATCTATTATGTATTGCGATAGATCTGGAGGCTTATCCGGCCATGCGTGCTTTGGTGCTGCCTTATCCGCAAATATCTTTGACTGTCGGTGTACATCCGAATGTCAATGAAGGCCAGGAACCCAGTGTCGAAGAACTGATTGCCTTAGGCCAAGCCGACAAAGTTATCGGCATTGGTGAGACAGGTTTGGATTATTTTCGTAGCGAGGGTGATTTAAGCTGGCAACAGCAACGCTTCAGAAATCATATTCATGCGGCAAAAGCATTAAAAAAGCCGTTGATCATTCATACCCGTGAGGCCAAGCACGATACGCTGCGCCTACTGGAAGAAGAAGGCGCCGGTGAAGTAGGGGGCATTATTCACTGCTTTACCGAAGATTGGGAATTTGCCAAGAAAGCCTTGGACTTAAATTTTTATATTTCCTTTTCCGGCATCGTCACCTTCAATAGTGCCAAGGAAATTCAGGAAGTCGCCAAAAAAGTACCCGTCGACCGCTTTTTGATCGAAACCGATTCACCCTATCTGGCGCCTGTGCCGTTCCGGGGCAGACCCAACTATCCACTATACGTGCGTTATGTTGCAGAACAGTTGGCGCAGTTGCGAGGAACAACGATTAATAAAATTGCAGAATCATCAACAGAAAACTTTTATCATTTATTTCAGCTCCCTGCACTTTTCAATTAACTATTTACCTATGAGTCTGTCCGGCTTTGTCAACATAAATCTGATAAAATGAATCTTACATTCAACTTATAAGTGCAATCCCAGTATTCATGCGGCTTCTTGCTCAGGTTGAGCAAAAAATACTGCATGAGGTGTTTTGTACTGGAGTATTTTTCGTGGGCGATGATTAAGTTTGTACATTACCGCATCAACGTCATCATCAGTAATGTTTTCAAAACTACTGCCTTTGGTAAAGTACTGTCTAATCAGACCATTAGTATTTTCGTTTAAACCGCGTTCCCAGGAACTATAGGGATGTGCAAAATACACACCAGCCTTCACCTTAAATAGTGCCATATTAAAACAGTAATATTTTAAGGGTTTAGATGTTTTTAATTTTAAAATCCATGTTATATGGCAATACCCATGATGAGTTGTTCCAACTCGGTGACTTTACTCTTTACCAACGCTTCATTACCCCTAGTCTCAATATTCAGGCGTAACAAGGGTTCGGTATTAGAGACGCGAATATTCATGCGCCACTCTTGAAATTCCAGACTGATACCATCGGTACGATCAATTTTAGGTGTTAGCGGCTGATAAAATGCGGTAATACTTTCCAATATTTTAGATGCATCATCGACGACATAATTTAGTTCTCCGCTACATGGGTAGGTTTGAGTACATTCTTGAACCAAGGCAGATAAAGATGCACCTGTTATTGAGAGCAATTCAGCGATTAATAACCAAGGAATCATGCCGCTGTCACAATAAGCAAAGCCCTTAAAATAATGATGGGCACTCATTTCACCACCGTAAATAGCATCTTCTTGACGCATTTTATCTTTAATAAAAGCATGTCCCGTTTTCGATTGCACAGGAACGCCACCTGCGAGCTTAACCTGTTCAATGGTATTCCATGTTAAACGTGGGTCGTGAATTATTTTGCCACCCGGATATTTGGCTAATAAGGTTTTTGCCAATAAACCAACTAGGTAATAGCCTTCGATAAATTCTCCGTACTCATCAAATAAAAAACAACGATCAAAATCTCCATCCCAGGCAATACCAAAATCGGCTTTTTCGGCGATAACAGCATTGGAAGTTATCGCCCTATTTTTAGGTAATAAGGGGTTGGGTACGCCAAAGGGAAAATTACCATCAGGGGTTTCTTGTACAAAAATACAGTTAAATGGTAAGTGCTTAGCAATATCTCTAATCACGACACCGGCTGAGCCATTACCCGTATTCATCACTATGGTAAAGGGTTTTAATTTTTGATAGTTAATATAACTTAATAAGTGATTGATATAGTCTTTTTTAGAGGTGTTATATTCAATTTTTCCAGTCTCTAAAGGTTCAGATAAGAAGGTTTTATTAATAACACGCTGTTCAATTTCTTTTAAACAAAAATCGCCGGAAATAGGTTGAGCATCCTTAGTAACTAGTTTCATTCCGTTATAACCCTTAGGGTTATGGCTGGCAGTAATCATAATACCGCCATCCAGTTGGTGATAAAAAGTCGCAAAATAAACTTCTTCAGTACCACACAAACCGATATTGACGACATTAACACCAGAATCTGTTAATCCTTTTATTAGAGAGTGAGCGATACTTTCGCTTTCCAATCGAATATCAAAACCTACTGTAACTTTTTTAGGTTTAAGTTCTGCCGCATAGGCTTTACCTATTTGATAGGCGAGTTCTTCATTTAACTCTTCGGGAACTTTACCACGAATATCATAAGCTTTAAAACAGGATAAGAAATGGCTCATTTTAATCTACCGTAGATATCTTCAAGACGGATAATATCATCTTCGCCAACATATTCACCAACTTGAACTTCAATAATGATTAGATTAATTTTTCCCTGATTTTCCAAACGATGTACATACCCCATTTTTATATAGGTTGATTCGTTAGGACGAACTAGGATTGTTTCGTTTTCAAGCGTAACCGTGGCAGTTCCTGATACCACTATCCAATGTTCATTACGATGATGATGCTTTTGCAATGATAATTTTGATCCTGGTTTTACCACAATACGTTTTATTTTATAAAATGGAGAATCGAGTAATACTTCATAAGTTCCCCAGGGGCGATGTGCCTTATGGTGTACTTTGGCTAATTCCGGTGCATGTTTTCTAATATGTTCAACAACCTGTTTGACCTGTTGGGAGCTACCTTTCTTAGAAATTAATAGGGCATCAAAGGTATCAACGATTAATAAGTCATCAACATCAATCACGGCAATCTGTCTGCCGTGTGTCACTAATAAATTATTATGTGAATTAATACAGATAGGTTCGGGGTCCGTGTTATCAGTAGCGAGCAAGGCGTTATCACGGCTTGATTCTTTGACTGAATTAAACAGCGCGTCGAAACTGCCTAAATCCGACCAACCCAGATCACAGGGCACGACTTTCACTTTATGTGATTTTTCCATAACGGCATAGTCAATACTATTATCTGGTATCGCCTGCATAAATGTTAATGGAATCGTGATATCACCGTTATCATTTTGGTCGGTATCACTGGCATGTATTGCGTTATAACAGGCGGTATATATTTCTGGTGAACAGCTCTTAAGCTCGCTTAAAAATACACCTGCTTTAAAACAAAACATGCCAGAATTCCAGTAATAATGACCTTGTTCGATGTAAGATTTGGCTAATTCTTCTGAGGGCTTTTCTTTAAATGACCGAACGTCATTACCTGACGCTTCAATATAACCAAAGCCAGTTTCTGGATAATCGGGTTTAATACCGAAAGTGACTAAAAATCCCTCTTCAGCGAGTTGTTTGGCAGTCACTACCGCCTCGTTATAGGCTTGAATATTTTTTATTAAATGATCAGAGGAAGTCACTAACACGATATCATCTTCATCCAGTGCGAAACATGCTAGGCCAATAGCAGGTGCGGTATTTCGCCCTATCGGTTCGTGTAAAAAACGCGCAGATTGAGAGCTTATTTGGCTTAATTGATCAATAGCCAAAAAAAAATGTTCGGTATTCAAGATAATAAACGCACTGGAGCAGCTGTGTTGATTACGTAATACCGTTTCCTGAAACAGAGAGCGGTTATTAAAAAGCCGCACGAATTGCTTAGGTAATAAAGTGCGACTGAGTGGCCACAATCGGGTGCCTGAACCCCCACATAAGATAAGATTAATCATTTAAAATTTTCCTTTTTAAAACCTTATGGATGTAAGATTAATAATCACTAAATCTATCGCAAATAACGGTGTATTTTCGACCACTAATTGGAAGGTTTCTTTGGGTGGTAACATTTATTTCCTGAAGGTGTGAAAATTCTCTAAAAACCAAGCATAGGTGGATGTGTTAGGCCTTGCTCCAGAAAAATAGAGTCTCTCCCAGGACTACCAATTAACCCGGGACAAAAACAAGAAATAATTGCTGAAATTTTGTACCATAAACTGGTGATAAAAAAACAAAACAACGCAAGAAATACCAGCCACGAGTCGCGCAATTATCATCGAAATGGCTCGTGGTAGCAAACAAAGCCTTCGTAAATTAGCACGATCTAAAACTCACGGTTCGCTAATTTCAAACCCAGTTCATTAAATTATGGCAAAACAATCAAATTTGCCATGAACACAGCACCCAAGATTACAAAAATTGAACGGTCGGACGACGTACCCCTGTCAATGCAACGGAACTGACCATTATCGGACACCGCACTGAACGGTCAATTTTGCGCTACTCCGTGATAAATTGAGCGGTCTACTTACGAATTTTTAAGCAGAAAAATCAGTAAATTTTGCCAATGCTGGCGTAAATTTAACGAAGCATAGCCGCGAAATCCCTGTAACGCCTGCCAGTTTCTAGCGATGCGCTGGTAAAAGCTGCCGCTGCCAAACATGAAATCGATAAAGCCGCGCATGTCCAGATAGCGTTTATCCGAATAGGGAAACCAGTTTGGCTCGTCGTTTAATACGCTGCGACTGGTCAAACCGGCCACGGTATAGCTAAACTGACGCAAGCCTTCGGCGCCGTGATAACGGCCAAAGCCGCTGTTTTTAACGCCGCCAAATGGTAAGCCGGCATGGCCGATATTTTTGAGCACATCGTTCACCGCCCAGTTGCCGACTTGCAACTGCTTGGCGACCCGCTCGGCTTTTGTGATGTCCTTGCTCCAAACGCTGGCGTTCAGGCCGTAATCGCTGTCATTGGCCAAGGCTATGGCTTGCTGTTCAGTGTTAAATGCCATAATCGGCAACAACGGGCCGAATGTTTCTTCACGCATGACCAGCATGTCCTGGGTGACATCCCATAATACTACCGGATGCAGGTAGCGTCCTTCAAGACGCAGCGGCGCTGAGGCTTTTGCGCCTTTGGCGAGGGCATCAAGGTAATGGGCTTCGATCACGGCAAACTGTTTTAAGCTAGTCAGTCCGCCCAAGTCACCAAGGTCACCATGACCGACATTGAGATTAGCTGTGGCAATTTTCAACATCGCAATAAATTCAGCGTAACAATCAGCCTCGACATAGCAGCGCTCGACAGAGACACAGACTTGTCCACTATTGCTGAATGCGCCGTATAAGGCGGCGTTGACTGCCCGCTGGAGATTGGCATCGGAAAACACCAGCATCGCATCCTTACCGCCCAGTTCCAAAATCACTGGTATCGGGTGTTGTGCGGCGCAGGCCATCACCGCGCGGCCCGCAGCCACGCCACCGGTAAAAAACACCAGATCGGGCCTGGCCTTTATCAACTGCTCGCCGGTTTCAGACTTGCCTATGACTTGTTGCACCAAACCGTCAGGCAAAGCCAGGCGGGACAATAACTGCATAAGCAAGTCGCCGACTGGCAGACTCAATTCGGACAATTTAAAAATGCCGGCATTGCCGCAAAATAATGCGGTCAGCAACGGGTTTAACGTCAGCTGAAACGGGAAATTCCACGGCGAAATAATCGCAACCACGCCGTAAGGCCGCCGCTCAATTTCTGCGCTGGCCTGCGGAAACAATAACGCTGCGGTATGCACGGAACAAGGAGCCAGAATGCATGCAGCGTTTTTTTCATAATAACTTAACAAGGCCAGCACCGGATAGATTTCACCGAGTATGACTTCGGTTTTCACCTTGCCAGTCGCAGACATGATGACCTCGGTGATGTTGTCCAGTTCGGCTAATATGACAGCCTGCAATTTTGCCAATATCTTAATTCGCTGGTTGAGGTCAGTTTTTGCCCAGACCTTTGCGGCGAGTCTGGCTTTTTCCATCGCGGCATCAATGTCGGCAGGATGCGTCACTGAATAGATGTTTAAAACCTGTTCGTCTAGCACCGAAACCGCCGTTAGCATCTCGCTCATGAGGCCAGTCCAAAATTGATCCCGTGCTTTTGGCAAATCAGTTTTGCAGAAATATGCGCCGATTCATAAATCGTCGGAAGACCGCTGCCTGGATGGGTGCCGCCGCCCACCAGATAACACTGGTCAAGTTCCTGAAACTGGTTATGCGGTCGCCAGTACAGCAGCTGGCTGAATTTATGCGACAGGCTGAACGTTGCGCCCTTGAATACATATTCTTCAAGTTCCCAATCCTGCGGCGTGATGATTTTTTCGCATTCGATATGCTCGCGCAGAGCTGTCAGTCCTAGCCGCGCTTCCAGCGCATCCAGCACTTGCTCGCGCAGAGCTGCACACTGGCTGTCCCAGTCTATGCCGCTGTCGTTGTTGGGTGTGGGCATTAACACATACAAGGCTGATTTGCCTTCCGGCGCCAGTGTTGCATCGCTGACGCCGGCATTTTGCACATAAAAGGAAAAATCTCGACTTAGGATTTTGCTATGGAAAATATTGTCGATGTTGGTGGTGTAATCCTCAGCAAACACGATGGTGTGATGCGGCAGCTCGTAACAAATATCGAGTCCCAGATACAGCATGAAGGTCGAGCAGGAGTAATCGAGTTTTTTCAGCTTCTCGGGGCTGTAATGTTTTAATTGATCCGGTTTGACCAGCGTCGTCATGGCATGGGCAAAATCGGCATTGATAACGACGTCATCGGCGAGAATTTCTGTACCATTGTGCAAGCGCACACCTTTTACCACCTTGTCTTTAATAATTAGCGATGCAACGGCGGTATCCGTATGAATAACTCCGCCTTGTTCGGTAATCACTTTAGCCATGGCGGCGGCGATTTTATTCAAGCCGCCTTTAACATGGTAAATGCCGTATTCATGTTCCAGATAGGACAGCATGGTAAATAAGGCAGGACAGTCCCAGGGCGACATGCCCAGGTATTTGGATTGAAAAGAGAACACCAGACGCATTTTCTCTTCCTTGAAATACTTGCCCAGATTGCTAAAGACGCTGTGATTTAGCGCAAGACTGGGCAAAGCTTTCAGCAAGTCCAGCGAGAAAAAGGCTTTCAGGCTGCTGTAATCGCGTTTAATGCAGGGATAGAGTTTTTTAAACCGCTCGCCTTCCTGTTTTAAATAAACATCATAACCCTCGCTGCCTTCAGGAAAGCTTTGTTTGAGTTCTGCACGCATTTTGTCGCGATCCGAAAATACATTGACCGCCCGGTCCGAAAACAGTAAACGGTACATGGGGTCAAGTTTTATAAAGTCCATGTAATCTGCACTGCGCCTGCCGCACAGCTCGAACATTTCATCCAGCACATGTTTCATCAATAGAAAAGTCGGGCCAGTATCAAACACAAAATCACCCAGGCGTATCGGACGATTGCGTCCGCCGACTTCAGTGTTTTTATCAAAAATAGTGACGGCAAAGCCGCGCCGACTTAACAGCATCCCTGCGCACAGGCCGCCAGGCCCTGCGCCAATAATTACGATATGTTTTTTTTCAGACATGGTTATGAGAGTTAGATTTTAATAAGAGGGGTTGGTTTAATAAAGCCAGGGAATCAGTTTTTTAGTGTGAACACGATAATCATCGTAGGCCGTTCCAAAACAATCTATCAGTCCCTGTTCTTCAATACGTATGCGCTGGTTCAACACATAAGCGACAGGACCCAGCAAAAACAGCAGCGATAAAAAATCGCCCATCGCCAGGCCGGCGGCAAAAAAACTGATTAATAGTCCAGTATACGCTGGATGACGGATGAGCTGGTAAGGGCCATGCGCTATCAGTATATGCTGATGCCGGGTCATCGCAGTGGTGCTAAAAAATCGTCCCAAACTGACTACCGCATAAAATCGCAACACCAGTCCCAGGCTTAATAGTATAAACGCGATAGTTTGGCGCTGAACATAAGCGATAGGCACCGCTGCCAAATGCAGTTGCTTAAAACTTAATGCCAGCGTCAGCGTGGTGAGTATCACTACCCAGATTAATTTTTCTGAACGGTATTTTTGTTCAGTCATGGCGTTACAAGGCACCCGGGTTTTAATTACGATAGCGATTTCAAGTAGCGCCCAGCTACTGCCCAGCAGCAGCCAAAATAGTTGTATAGTGGTCATTTCGATATTTAAGTCCTAAAGTTTGTACATGGTAGAATCTAACAGCTTTTTTCATAACGCGATAATAAATATGTCCGACATCATCCAACTAACCCATGTTCATAAGGCTTATACCCTAGGCCAGATCAAGCAGCCTGTTTTACATGATCTTTCCTTGACCATTGCCGCCGGAGAATTTGTTGCGATAGTGGGTCCTTCGGGGAATGGCAAGTCGACCTTATTGAATTTGCTGACTGGTATAGATCGTCCGTGCCGGGGCGAGGTGATTGTGAACGGCCATAGCTTACATCGGTTGAAGGAAGAGCAGTTGTCAGTCTGGCGTGGGACACAGGTCGGCATTGTATTCCAGTTCTTTCAATTATTGCCCTCATTGAATCTGTTACAAAACATCCTGCTGCCGATGGATTTTGTCGGCAAACTGCCGAAACGCGAACGTCTGGAACGAGCGCGCTATTTGCTAAATCAGGTCGGACTTGAGGATCAAGCCAAACAATTGCCGGGGCAGGTGTCCGGCGGACAGCAGCAACGCGCGGCGATTGCCAGAGCGCTGGCCAATGATCCAGCGTTGATTGTGGCTGACGAGCCGACTGGAAATCTGGATGCAGCGACTGCTGAAGTGGTATTCACGTTATTTTCAAGCTTGCAGCAACAGGGGAAAACTTTGGTTATAGTCACCCACAATGAAGACCTCGCCGTAGCCGCCTCGCGGCGGATAGCCCTGCATGCAGGATGTATTCGTCAATCACCCCGCCCTGAAGGACGGAGCTTGTAAAAGCTAGGTTGACCAGACTAAGCGCTAACACAGTGCTACGATTACAATGGGTCGTTAAGACTTACCAGCGAATGCTTCCTTAGTTCGCGGCTTGTAAAGGATCGGATCACGCTG
>CANNNV010000114.1 GCA_947506155.1 Methylococcaceae bacterium | reverse complement strand
GCGTGATCCGATCCTTTACAAGCTGCGAACTAAGGAAGCATTCGCTGGTAAGTCTTAACGACCCATTGTAATCGTAGCACTGTGTTAGCGCTTAGTCTGGTCAACCTAGCTTTTACAAGCTCCGTCCTTCAGGGCGGGGTGATTGACTGCTAACGTGACCTAACAATTAATCATTGCGAGAAAACCGATACCTTGGCATTATTTTTTCCCTTTAGGTATCCAGCTAAATAGTGTTCTTATCTTGAGTTCAGTAATAAAGGCCAGAGAAAAAAGCTGGATAAAGTTTTCAGCTTCAATTAAATCCAGGCCAATATGTTCAGGAACGAGTTCTTTTCGGGTGCCAAATAGACGATCCCAGCATGAAAAAACAATGCCATAATTACTATCATGCTCTGCGCGCAAGGTCGAGTGGTGAGTTCGATGTAAAGAGGGCGTAATAAATACCTGAGAAATCATCGCTTCGTTGGGAACCCGAATATTGGCATGATGAAACAAGATGAAAAATAACTCAACTATCTCAATGGAAAGTACCAGGTACGCATCCACACCAAAAATAATAACAAATGTACACTTGTAAATGATTTCCAGAAATAAATCAAAAATATGAAAGCGAAAGCCGGTGGTTACATTAAAGCCTTTATCGCTGTGATGCACTTTGTGGAATCGCCACAAGTACTCATATTTATGGCTGGCAACATGCCAAAGATAAATGGCCAAATCAAAAAAAGCAAAAGCCAATAACCATTTGACCGGGCCATTGGCTAAATCGCTTAATAAACCATAAGAAGCAAATTCTTGTGCAACAAGAAATAATGAGGATGCTCTTAATACCATCAAAATTATATTGTTGACCAAAAATGCCGTGGTATTGGTAACAAAGGATTCTTTGAAAATATTCTGTGGAAAGTGGCGATACGGTTTACGCTTTTCTATGATGACCAATAACATAAAAGCGACGATAGCTAAACCGAATAATGCTTCATTAAAAAACATGCCGGAATTATCAGTTGCATTCATAACTCATACCTTTTTTATTGATTATCAAAGCTTGGTTAGTTAGTTGGCAGCGCATTTAATAAATCGTTTAATTCTTTAATTTCATTGCTGGCGTCAACTTGGCTAGTTATGTCGTACTGAACGCCAAGGTAATAAATAACCCGTTTTTTTCTATCCAATAAGGGGGTTATTTTCAAGCGATTAAAAAACAAACTGCCGTCTTTTTTATAATTATGTAAAGTGACTTCAATGGCCTCATGATTTTTCATGGCTGCGGCAATTTGATAGCGTCCGGGTTGCTCTCTATCTTCACCTTGAAGAAAGCGGCAATTGCGACCGATGATTTCTTCTTGGCTATAACCCGTCAAACGTTCAAACGCTTTATTTGCGTAAATAATAGGGGAATCGTCTAAATCGGGGTCGGCTAGGGTTACGCCATTAATACACTCATCTAAAATAGCGGAAAGCACTTGCGGAATAAGACCGCTATCTTTTTCAACAATAAAAGGCATAATTAAACTCCAATGTTTATAATAAGTAACAAGCGACTAGCTATCAGAGCACTCAACGTCGATCAATTTTTTAATGTTCTCAACCGTGTTTTCTGCGCCATCTTCAATGGCAGTGCGTATCAGTTTTTGAAAAGGTCGCATAAAAACTTCAATTTCTGATAATTCAAAACGAAAAGTTAATCGTGTAGATTGTTTTATCTCGCTGCTTTCTAATAAATAGCTGTGACTATAGGGTTCAGTCAGGCCTTTAAAAATAAGCTTCATAGAAGGTTGATAATCGGTAATTTCAAAAACAGACTCAACTTTTGAGCCATTGTCTTCACGGATTTGTTTTGCTTTGGAACCGACAAAAACATCTTTGCCGTCCAAGGGTTCGAATTCGATAACCTCTACCGCCCATTTAGGATAGTTATCATAAAAATGCTCGCCAATATAAGAAAAAACATCGTGTATCGATTTATTGATCTCAATGCTTGCTTCACCGGCAATCGGCTTGGATGAATCAAATGAAAATTTAATTTGCACAGCAATACCCTCTCCCAGTTGAAATAATCACTAAACCTAGTGTTATTGTTTTTTAAAGCCAATGACAAAATAACCTCCCTGTTAAACCTGATTGCTGGCACACAACCGATTGGGTTTTGATGCTTAGTGAATATCCTTACTCGCATACTTAGTGAAACCATAGCACCCACCGTATATAAGATTAGATGCCCCCATATATAAAAAGCACCATCGATAGTTTTCGTCTATCGATATCTGGTTAACCATGCCGTAAAATTCTATAGATCCCACCAGCATCAACCAAAACAAGCCTACCGGCACTAAAAAACGATAGTTTTGGCTATAGCTACAAAAACAGTACACGGCAAACTGACTAAGCGTTAAATAAATCATCATTAAGCGCAAATTACTGGCCAATGGCCCATAAAGATCGCTGTTGTTGTCAAAAAAATAGGCACTGCCGGTCGCGGAAATAACGCTGACAATCAGCAAAAAAATGATCGCGACGTTGAAGTTTATAGCCGGTAATATTTTTAGTAAAGGTACAATTTTGTCATTAAAATTTTCAGTATTCATAAGCATCTCAAAAAGTTCCCTTCAAGAATACTGATTTTGAAGGGAGTTATAGAGGAGGACGGAGTTGTCGTGGCTAAGGCCATCGACACAATAGGTTAAAATTAACTTGTAGCGAGGTTAGGTTTTTTAGTGCTATCACCTTGATTGAACTTAATTTCGGTAACGACCGCTTCGGTAATAACCGGCTCGGGTTCAGCAATCAGTTCACCTTGCATCAACGCATCAATTTGATATTTATCCAGCGTTTCCCAAGCCAGCAGGGCATGCGCCATGTTGTGTAGAATGTCGATATGGTCTTTTAGAATTTGCTCAGCGCGTTGATAATTCAGGTCGATAACCTGGCGAATTTCCTCGTCTATCACTTGCGCCATTTTCTCGGACATAGGTTTAGCTTGAGGGCCCATGTAACTACCTTCGTTATCGCCATAATCCATAGGCCCCAGGCGATCGGATAAGCCCCATTTGGTAATCATATTGCGCGCCAGTTGGGTGGCGCGCTCAATATCGTTGGACGCGCCGGTGGTAACTTTATTTTTGCCGTAAATTAATGCTTCCGCGACTCTGCCGCCAAACAGGCTGGAGATCTGGCTTTCCAATTTATCCTTGCTGGCGCTGTATTGATCGCGTTCCGGCAGAAACATGGTAATGCCCAGTGCGCCGCCGCGCGGCATGATACTGACTTTATAAACCGGGTCATGATCGGGCACGGTACGGCCAACGATGACGTGCCCGGCTTCATGATAAGCGGTCATCAACAGATCTTCTCGGCTCATGACCATAGTTCGTTTTTCAGCGCCCATCAACATTTTGTCCCTGGCTTTATCCAGATCATTCATGGTAATGACGGTTTGATTGTAACGAGCAGCAAACAACGCGCCTTCATTAATCAGGTTGGCAAGTTCGGCACCGGAAAAGCCCGGAGTGCCACGCGCCAGATCATTGATATTGACGTCATCTGCCAGTGGCACTTTGTCGGCATGGACTTTAAGGATTTGCTCGCGGCCCTTGATGTCAGGTAAACCAATCTGCACCTGACGGTCGAAACGTCCGGGTCGCAACAAGGCTTTGTCGAGTACATCAGCGCGATTGGTCGCAGCGATTACAATAATGCCTTCATTACCGTTAAAGCCGTCCATTTCCACTAGCAACTGATTTAGGGTTTGTTCACGCTCATCGTTACCGCCACCAGCGCCGCCAGCACCACGATGCCGACCTACCGCATCGATTTCGTCGATAAAAATAATGCAAGGCGCCCGCAATTTGGCTTGCTCGAACATATCCCGTACCCGGGAAGCACCGACGCCAACGAACATTTCAACAAAATCAGAACCGGAGATAGAGAAAAACGGCACCCCGGCTTCACCGGCTATGGCTCTAGCCAGCAGCGTTTTGCCGGTGCCTGGAGGGCCTACCATCAATACGCCGCGCGGTATCTTGCCGCCCAATACCTCGTATTTCCCCGGATTTTTAAGGAAATCAACCATTTCCACCACGTCCTGTTTGGCCTCCTCGACGCCTGCGACATCGGAGAAACGGACTTTGATTTGATCTTCTGCCATCAGCTTGGCGCGGCTTTTGCCAAAGCCCATTTGCCCACCGGTTTGCTGCTTGCGCATAAAGTACACGGCTACGGTAATCAACAACAGCATTGGCGCCCAGGAGATCAGGATCTGCATCAGCGTTGAAGGTACTTGCGGTTTGATGACCTTGATTTTTACCCCATATTCCAACAGTTCGTCTATCATCCGTGAATCGCTGGGGTTATAGGTGGTGAAGCGCTCACCGTTGCTGCGGCGACCTTCTACGCTGTTGCCATCAATCACCACTTCAGAGATCGCATGACGGCGTATATCTTCAATAAAATCCGAATAGGACACGCCGTAATTTTGCTCAGCGTCAGGATTGGTGCGGTTAAACACGCCATACAGTACAGTGCCGATCAAGACAAATATAACGAGGCGAAATATGTGTGTTTTCATGGTTTTTCCTGTCCTTAACCGTTAATTTTCACGAGTGAAATATTTGAAAAAATCGGAATCTGGTTTCAGTACCAGGGTATCTTGGGTTTTTTCAAACGCCACCTGATAAGCCTGCAAGCTCCGATAAAAAGCATAAAACTCGGGATTTTTGCCAAAACTGCTGGCATAAATATCGGCCGATTTGGCGTCACCCCGACCGCGAATAGTTTCCCCGTCTCGATTGGCGTTGGCCAGTATCACTTGTTTTTGCTTGTCAGCTTCAGCACTTATTTGCTCAGCATTTTCTGAACCTTGAGAGCGAAATTCTCTGGCTACTCGCTCGCGCTCCGCACGCATCCGTTGATAAACAGAGTTGCTAACTTCCTGTGGCAAATCAATGTGCTTTATTCTTATGTCGATCAGCTTGATACCAAACTTGGCCGCCATAGGCGAGAGTTTGTTCAGCAAGTTACTGCTTAATTCGCTGCGATCTTCAGAGATCAGTTGTTTGATGGTGCGTACGCCAAATTCGCTGCGCAGCGCATCCTTCATAATTTGATCGAGGCGTAAATTGGCTTGATATTCATCGCCACCGACCGTGGTATAAAAAAGACCCACATCACCTATTTGCCACTTGGCAAACGAATCAACAATTACATTTTTCTTTTCGGAGGTAAGAAAACGCTCGGACTTAGCGTCCAAGGTCAGCACACGCGCATCAAATGTACTGACTTTATTAATGATGGGGGTCTTAAAATGGAGTCCTGGCTGAAAGTCTGAAGAGACTAATTCGCCAAGACGAAACAGAATAGCTTTTTCATGTTGGTTGACATAAAAAATTGATAAATAAGCCAGTAATAAAAAGCTTAAACTCACTGGCAATAAGATTTGGGTTTTGTTCATGGTTTGCTCCGGCTAGGACGTAAGGCATTGTTGGCCATAGTTTGACCATGGTTAACAGCAGTGGCTTCGGCTGGACTTTCTGTAATAGATGATTTGTGCTCCGGAGTCTGGTATGTAGTCTGGTTTTGCAATGGCATATACAGTTGAGGTGCAGTTTGACCGGCATCGACAATAACCTTGTTGGTGCTGCTAAACAGTTTTTCTTTGGCTTCAATATATAAGCGTTTACGGGTGATGGCCGGGGCTTTTTCATATTCGACCAGTAGCTGCTCAAAGCGCTGAGTTTCGCCAGTGGCTTTGGCGACTTTTTCAGCTTCATAAGCCTGTGCCTCGAGTAATAAGCGAGACGCCGCGCCTCGTGCTTTGGGGATAATTTCGTTGCTGTAGGCTTCAGCTTCGTTGATTAAACGCTGTTTATCTTCTCTTGCGCGTATTGCATCTTCAAAAGAACCCTGAACTTCTTCCGGTGGCTGAGCATCTTGTAAATTAACGCTAGCGATAGTTATGCCGGCTTGATAACTATCCATGCCCAACTGAATATCGCGCTTGATCTGGGCAACTATCTCGCTGCGTCCCTCAGTCAATACATAGTCCATGTTGTTACGGCCTATGACAGCCCGTTCAACGCTTTCGGTTAGCTGTTTCAGTGTTGCTTCGCTGCCTTTGACATTAAACAGATAATCACTGGCATTATTAATCTGGTATTGCACAGCTAGACGCACATTGATAATGTTTTCATCCGTGGTCAGCATCAACGACTCTTGCTGAATAATCTCCGGCTTACTGCCTCGAGTGGTGCTTCTGTAGCCCACTTCAATAAAGCGTTGTTGTTCGACGTTAATAATGGTGACTTGTTCAATAGGTGTTGGAATATGCCAATTTGGCCCCGGTTTGGTGGTTTCGCTGTAAGCGCCAAAGCGGGTGACCACGCCGCGATTACCTTCGTTAATAAGGTAAACGCCGCTACCTAGCCAAAATAGTACCGAACCGCCGGCTACAATCCCGCCTATTTTGGGTGCCGAGAACAACTGCTTGTGACTGGTAAAATAGTCTTTGGATTTTTGGCAAGCCGTTTTCCAGTGCCGCTCAGCTTCAAGCTTCCAGTTTGGTTGTGGCGTTTGTTGGGTAGTATTGTGTTTTTCTGATGACATAAGCACTCCTGTTGATAATGGGTTGCGGTCTAATAGTTATTGGTTTTAGTAACTGTCATTGGGTTCAAGAAACAGCACTAGGTCGCAACCAAACTGGTTTTTGAGTTTTTTTAACGCTTCATTTTGTATTTGTCTGACCCGTTCTCGGCTGACCTGTAACTGATCGGCCACTACTTGCAAGGTCGTTTCTGTATGATTCTTAAGGCCAAAACGCATATTCAAAATGGCCGCTTCTTTTTCCGGTAAGGTTGCAACAACGTTGTCAATATATTGGTTCAAATTACCGGCTATCAGTTCATCCATTGGCAGTGCAAATTGCTGTTGTTTCATTCGCGCCATCAAAGTTTGGCCTTCATCTTCTTGAGTCTCGCGAACTGCATCTAAGGAATGGGTAGCTTGATAATAATTCCGGATGGTTTTAATTTCATCTACACTCAAATCACACAGTGCTTTCAATTGCTCGACACTCGGCCAGCGCTCAGTTTGCTGATAAGCCTTGCGCATGGCTTCAAACACCGCACAAGACCTTTCAGCTAAAGCCACCGGCAGCCGTACAATTTTCTCCTGCTTAACAATTAATCGTGAAATGGCCTGTTTGATCCAGGGTATCGCGTAGGTGGAAAACTGGAAGCCACGATACGGATCAAAACGATCTACGGCTTTAATCAGACCAATCACGCCTTCTTGTAACAAATCGTCAAAACTGAGTACGGTGGTTTTGTGTTTATGGGCGACAAATGCCGCTAAACCAGTATTATTGGTAATCATTTTCTGCCTTGAGGCTTGCAAAGCTTTTGCCGATCGGCCAAGTTTTTGTTGATAACCTCTAAAAACAAAATCTTCACTAGGCAATGACAAACAACGCCCGGATATTTCAATTAAAAAATTGGATAAAAAATGTAAATTGACTAATGAAGATCTGGCGACGGCATTATCCAACAAAAGATGTAGAGTCTGACTAAGATTAACCTGTACAAAGTCTTCACCTTGTACAATAATCTTGTCACTGACGATTTCACTAATATCGACGCCATTTTCTAATTGAGTAAGACAATGGTTTAGTAATAACGTCGTAGTTTGATCGTCTGCTAATAACAGCAATTGCAGCTCTCGTCGATCCTGCTCCATATTCATGGCCAGTGTAAGCGGTTCTATTTCGCTAGCTTCAGAGCATGGATGAGCTGGATTGATTGCAGTTACTGTCATGTTTTACCCCGTTAATATTTTTAATCTGGTGCTAAAATTACGCTGATGTATAATATTTGTCAATATATTTTCTATACAAAACATAAACAATGTATTCAATTAAAGCAACTACCTTATTGACAGGACTAACTGCGGAAACCCTCAGGGCTTGGGAACGCCGTTACGCTTGCATCAGCCCGGTACGTAGCGACAACAATCGTCGCCACTATTCCCAACAGGATTTGGATAAGCTGACGCTACTTGCTCAGTTGACCAGTAACGGTCATACCATCAGCAAGATTGCTAATTTGAATGGTGACGCATTGCGCGACCTGCAACAGCAAGTGCAAGTTTTGGATAAGGATGCTCAGCACCCTTTGTTGGAGCAGATTATTAGTGCAGTGATGGATTATCGGATAGATCGCTGTGAGCTGCTTTTGAAGCGCGCTCTAGTGGCTAGTGAACCTTTAGAATATGCGCGTGATATTTTGTTGCCGGCATTAAAAAAAATAGGTGAACTTTGGCACGAAGAAAAATTGAGCATTGCCCAGGAACATATGTTTACCTGTTGCGTCAATCGTATCGTACTCAGCATGGTTAACAACTTGCAAAATTCGTCGGTTAATAGTCCAGCGATATTGTTCGCGACGCCTAGTGACGAACCGCATGAATGCGGCATACTGTTAAGTTGCTTGCTGGCAGCTTCGTTGCAATATCGCTGCTATTTTCTCGGTGCAAGTCTGCCGGGCAAGGATATAGTCGAAGCGGCCTACCATTTGCAACCCGACATCATCATAATTGGTTTGGTTAAAACACCGCCGGAGCCGACAACTATTGAACAATTACGCATCATCGCAACAGCGGAAGAAACCGTTGCTTCAAGTATTTGGATAGGTGGCAGTGGCGCCACCTACTGCCACGAACACTCAATGCTGCCATCACCGCGCTGCGAACTGATTACCGACATCACTCATTTTTATAACAAAGCACAACAGTGGATGCTACTGGATCAGACTCGATACCGAGGTGGATAAAATTATCTATTGTAGCCGCGCGCGTTGAGCGCGGTGCTGTAGACGTGAGCGTTGCTGATGTGGCGGTTTGCTAGACGAACCCGCCTTGCGGGTTTGACGTAGTACCGCTTTTTCTTGACCATCAACACCATGTACTTGGAATACTTGTTTTGCCAAATCTATGCCTACTCGTTTAATATTCATGTCGGACTCCTCCGCTGTTTATCTGATAAGCTAATCATATCAGTTTGGCACATTGATGCCGATAGGTGGGAGGAGTCCATCCCATTGCCTTACGGATTTCACTACCCCGAAGCACCAGGCATAGCCTGCATACTTCCTATCGTAAATTGTTTAAACCTTTTAAATTCTGGTCGCATTGTACTGTCTTCAAGCGAAGGCGTATGTGCTACTGGACCAATTTTCCAATACTCACGGTTCGCTAATTTCAAACTCAGTTCATGAAATTATGGCAAACTACTCCAATTTGCCATGAACACAGCACCTACCATAACAAGAATTGAACGGTCGGACGATGTACCCCTGTTATTAGCACAAATGGAAAAAATGGAGGTG
>CANNNV010000113.1 GCA_947506155.1 Methylococcaceae bacterium | reverse complement strand
CCAATGACGATAAAAAAGCACCAGGGTAAAAGATGTCCAGCAGACCGACTTAATGGCTTTGCCTATCA
This sequence comes from Methylococcaceae bacterium, assembly GCA_947506155.1. GTDB lineage: Bacteria > Pseudomonadota > Gammaproteobacteria > Methylococcales > Methylomonadaceae > Methylobacter_A. Next base: position 9,483 of record CANNNV010000113.1, on the reverse strand, counting down.
CGAGAATTGGTTGGAAAATTTATTGATTTCCGCTTCGCTCAAGGATTTTCGGCTGCCCCCATAATCCGGTACAATCAGGAAATATAAAATAGTTAAATAACGATATTGATTAAAAAATACCTGTGAAACATCTGGTTAAGTCCTCGAGGCGTTGTCGCGTATCATTTTACAATTTGCAACTATACGCCTAAATAGTACTTTTCTTATTTTATTTTTGTAAGATTTTGCTTACACTTCACTTTTATTTAAAACATAATTTTCTAATCAATCGCTGAGTTAAACTTTCCCCTGCTGCTATGTCCTTAGACGGCGCCTGTTCTGCTTGTTCTGGCTCTTCTGCTTGTTCCCTCATTACATTTACTGTAAGTGGCAATTTCTGTTGTGATTCTATTATTCGGTGTAATCTCTCCTTATCTTGCTTTAAATCAGTATTTGATGCACGAAGAAATTCATTTATTTGATATAGCTTGTCTTTGTCTTGCTTTAAATCAGCATTTGAACGATGAAGAATCTCATTTTCTCGATAGTAATCTGTAGCGCTTCTAAGTGCACCAAATAAGCGAAATAGATCTGTTGTGTCTATTTTATTATCTGTCGTAGTAGCAAGCTTGCCATTTTTGACGTATTGATAAATTGCCGGAATAGACTTACCCGTCAGTTCTGATGCTTCAGATATTGAAATTAATGACATTGTGAAAATTCTCTCGGCATAACATTTTTATCTTGATAAATATTAAAAGACTGTCGGGCAAAACATTTTTCCGCTATTAAGCTTGATCTTTTAAGCACGAATTAGATCTAACAAGATACTAAAACTGCAATATTCTAAAACTATTAATTCATCAAAACCAGGAATACCAGGATTTACTCTCTTTAATTTCAACCTGACTATTTGCTTTCAAATTAATGGTATATTTGTCTTCAAAAGGCATCGAGATTAGCTTTTTCCATTGCGAACCTGGCTCAGTGAATAAGAAGTATAAGGCCACAAAACCCTGAGTCGGTTGACTTAATACGCATTCCTGCTTGGTGCCTGGTACTATCGAAAAAACACCTAATACACCAGGATCTGGTGGGTCTGAAAACGCTTTACTGGCAACATCCCGGTAACTTTCGAGCATAAATTGCTTTTCGTTGGCACTACGAACCACGAAATAAAACAACCCGCCATTATTAGTCTGACTATTCGCTTTGACATCAAACACCAGCGATGGCGGCGGCTTGGGTGCGCTAGAACAGGCTGTTAATAGCAGTATTGTGACCAGTAGCAGAAATATTTTCCAAGGTGAGAAACATATCATTGCTTAACTCCCAGCAAGATTGGCGAAGACAGCCAACGGATTGGCTTGAAATGAGAATTCCAGATTTAGCGGTTGTTTGGGAAAGTTAGGATGGGCAAGTTGCCATCGGTAACGCTGGCTGCCATTTGACTGACCTTGTTGTAATAGCCTAAAAAAATTCCAGGCTGAATCAGTAACAGCAAGATCCGTATACACGCGAGTCGGGTCAGCATCTTTACGAAATTCCATCCCTACTTCTGCTGATTGCGCTGTCCACCAATCCAAGGGCAATTTCTGCCAGTCGGCCTGCTGGTTAAAACCCAGCACTGAACTTTCGCCTTTCCGTAAATAAGTTAAAGATACCAGCGGTGCGCGAGGTATTTGTTTGCTATTGAAAGTCGGCAACAAACCGGGCTTTACTGAAAATTCCAGCGGTTTGGGATTGCCCTGTACGTCCCAGAGATTAGCGGTGAGCTGTTGCGCCGCATTGAGTCGTCTTAGATAATTTGCCGGTAACTTTACGCCCTCGGACAAGTCATGACGTTTGACCCAGACTCCATTATTAAAAGTGGATAAAGGAGACAAGTATTGCTCGAAGGTATCCCAAAAAACTCCCTGTTTCGGATGAAAGGTATTAATTAAATCTTGCAAGGCCAATTCATTATTACGTCCAGCAGTAGGCATAAAAGGAAATTTAATCAATAGCGGCGCAACATTGGAATCCCAAATGTCAGACCAAATGCCAGCTATATGCTGATTAATTTCGTCAGTACCAAATTTTTGTACCTTTTGTACCGGCGCAAGAAATGGTTGTTGCCAGTCATCTTGAATACCGGCATTGACCAGCCAGCTTTTAACCAAAGTTGAATAAGCGCCATCCTCGTTAAGCAGCATTGCCCAAGCCACCCGCCCTATTGGGGTCAACACACCTTTCAGCTGTGCTGCGGCATCGTCACCGATTTTTTTAGGTAGATAAGGTTTACTGGGGTCCATTTCATGTTGCATTTGCGCCATTAAAAATTGGTATTTTTGGAATTCTGGATAAACGCCATTTTTTTCTTCCATCAGCCGCTGAATAAAACGAAATACGGTCAGCTTTTGTGCAAATAATTGAAAGTTGGGTGAAGCCGGAAAATTAAGTGCGGTGTTATTTTTAATCTGCACCAAGGTTTCTAGTAACGGCGAATTAGGTTGCTGTAAATTATCAAGCACATAGTTTAGACCCCATGTGGAATCTATATGTATCTGAAACTGTTTGAAATAATTCAAATAAGCACTCACATAATTATCTGAGTAGCTCCCTAAACTCTTTAGCACGAAATCACTAAAATATTTTTTTTCGCTAGCATCAATAGGTAGTTTGGCAACAATATCTGTCAATGCCATGATGGCCGGCTTAACATTTTGCTCGAAAGCATCAAGAGTCAAGCGCCCATCAATACGTGCTTTACCCGCAAAAAGCATTCCACCATTATTAGACGAATTCATTTCCACATCGGCATAAGGATAAGAGGCATTAAAAAAGACCCAGCCGTCATGATTTCTGTGATTGCTCATTAGACTATGCAATATGATGCTGATACGGCTACGACTTATCAGTTCATTCCATTGCTTAGGTGTGAATGAAAAATCATTTCCATCCAGGTGTATGACTATTTCAGCCGTGTCAGCGCCCGTTTTATCCGTAGCTACTGCCTGCACCAGTACCAAGCATTCACTTAAAGAAAGTGAAGCACGGCAACCGTCAGCAGTATCCAGCCTAAGACTACCGACTAACTGTAACAAATCAGTGATGCTTTTTTGGCGCAATTGCACTTGAGTGTCATGCTCTAAATGTAGGCTAGTGTGTTCCTCTAACCATTTGCTAGTTTGATCATGAAACTTGTAATATTCGAGTCGATTAATAACAGCCATAAACGGTACTAACCGATCTTGCAATTCTTTCAATTCAGTCTCTTGAATAAAAGGTTTTCCCAATATTTGTTTAAAACTGCGAAACAGCCCTATCCATAGGGTGTTATCTTGAATAGTATTGGGTAACTTGGCATAGTTTATTTGGTTGAGAATATGATCAAGATCGTCGGTACGGGTATTGTGAGTAATATAGTCGTCAATTAACTGCCCGTACAAAGCCATGTTAACAGCCGTTTTTTCCGGGCGCCTCAATACTATATTACCAACTTCGTTAGTTGGTGTGGCATACAATACAGCGAGAAATCGAGTCGTTTTAAACGTGGCATCGGGTTCAAATTGAATTTCTTTTAAACGCGGAATTAAATATTGTTCGCGTATCTTGGCTATTAATAAGTAATTATTATACTGTTGAACTGCAAGAAAGAAATTGGGCATAAAGATCAACTCCGGATTTTTATTCAGGTTCGAACCAAAATCAAGGAATAAAGGACTGATCTTTTCTTCGTAATGTTGAATCGGTATTGAAGATATAGCGAGTATGTTTTTTCGTGTCTCAGCCACCATATTCTTTTCATAGCTATAACTTCCAATCAAATAAACCAAGCCAGCTATTAATAAGGCGAGTGCGGCTTTGGCGTGACCATTCAAAATAAATCGGGGGCGATCTATCTTACCGAAAGGTAACGCAAAAGGTTGACAGTCAAAACTATGAACTTGTTCCGACAGCAGGCAAAGCCGCACAACTGGAGGCGATGCCACATCCTGTTCCAGTCCGGCGACACGCAGAAAATCGACCAGAACTCTGAATAATCGAGGGGCTTCGTCTAGGAAGCGCACTATTTTAAGATAGTCTTGGGTTGGACGAGTCACCAGCGCACGGTTCAGATGAGCTTGGTAACCTTCAAGGCAGAACTCTAGCTGGCTGATACCATCGCTTTCCGGAAAATCCAGCTGCAAAGAAATGCCTGCCTCTTCCAAAAACACACAAAATTCAATAAAACCGGGGACTCTATCCATATGGCTTAGCACGAGAATTAGCGGCAAGGGTTTGCCTTCTTGCTCACCGAACACTTTCAGCTTACCGAATAAGGCATGACCTGACTCGCGTAGCTGATCCATTTCAGGAATCAGTAACGTGGTCGCATCAATCACCATTACAACTTGAGGACTAGGAGGTATGTGTCTCCATAGTTTTTTTATTGCCGTATACGCTGCCGGAGTGGTGTCGTAAAGCAGCGAGGCGCCAAACTCCAACACTAGAGATTTAGAGCCCAGATAGACTTGCATCAACAGATCGTCGATCGCACTGGGATGAAAGCGAAACTCTTGTCCTTGCCAATCGGCATAGCGGTCAATGATACTGGTTTTTCCGCACCCCGCTTCACCGATGACTAGGGAAAGCGGCGCTCGTAACGCATTGGGACGCAGCCGCCAGGGAATCTCACGGACAAAGCCACGCCAGACTTTGAGCAGACAGTCTGGGGGTAACAATAGCTTGGTTGGCACTATCAGTGCTGGCATAACCAGTGTGCTATCTTTGCCATATTTGCGTCGCCAAATTAGAAATCCCAGGACACACAGCAATACCACTACTACAGCTAAGCCTAACCAATCAAGCCAACTCAATGTTGCAGCTATATCACTTAGCTTCAACTTTTTCCATAAAGAGCCTAGTGCCACTTAGTCCTCCTTTTTTGTAACGCTAGCACCGTCACCATCGAGATCAATTTCTTCATCAACACCCATAAATACCAACTCTCCATCCGCCATGTTGATGACTATTTTTTGTCCATCACGCAGCTCACCGGTAAGTAAAAGTTCGGCCAGAGGGTCTTGTATTCTGGTTTGAATAACCCGTTTCAGCGGACGCGCACCGTACAGTGGATTAAAGCCCCATTGCGCCAGACTAATGCTAGCTTCGTCACTGATATCCAAACGAATATCACGTTCTTTCAAACATTTGGCCAAGCGCTGCAGTTGGATATCGGCGATGGGGCGCATGATTTCCAAAGTAAGTTGGCGAAAAATCAGAACATCGTCGAGACGGTTCAGAAATTCGGGACGGAAATGACCGCGCACTCGTTCCATGATCAACGTCTGCATCTCTTGCTGTTCTTGCTCCGTTTCTATCGGTTCAATAAGTTCCGATCCCAGATTAGAGGTCATCAGAATTAGGGTATTAGTGAAATTGACCAACTGTCCCTGGCTATCGGTTAATCGACCTTCGTCTAACACTTGTAAAAATAGATTAAACACATCCGGATGCGCTTTTTCAACTTCATCGAATAGAATTACACTATAAGGCTTGCTTCGCACTTGGTTGGTTAATACGCCACCTTCCTCATAACCAACATAGCCTGGAGGGGCACCGGTTAAACGTGCCGCTGAATGCTTTTCCATGAATTCACTCATATCGATACGCACCATCGCGGCATCATCATCGAACAGAAATTGCGCCAAGGCCTTAGCTAATTCGGTTTTACCAACACCAGTGGGTCCCAGCATCAAAAAGGAGCCGAGTGGACGATTAGCGTCTTGAATATTGGTGCGAGCCCGACGTATGGCCCTCGATACTGCTGCAATGGCCTCTTCCTGACCCACTACCCGCTCCCGTAAATGACTTTCAAGATTCAATAGACGCTGCTGTTCGGAATCGAGCATTTTCGCTACCGGAATGCCTGTTAGCCGAGCAACCGTGAGGGCTATATCCTGCTCATCTATAAAATTTTTCTGAGGATGAAGTTCCGTCGTGTCAATATCATCATATTCAGCAAGCTTCTTTTCCGCTTGCGGAATCACCTTGTGCTGTAATTCAGCAACGCGGACAAAATCTTCCTCACGAATTTTTTGTTCCATTTCCCTGCGTGAGTCTTCTAGCAATTTACGGGCAGTCTGCATTTCGGTCATCGCTCGTTTTTCACGCTCCCAGCGCTCAGTCATCTGCACGCTTTTTTCACGCAGTTCAACTAATTCCTTGTGCAACTGCTGTTTACGGTTTTCAGCCAGTTCATTAGCCAGCGAATAGTATTCGATTTCCAGTGCCAACAATCGGCGATCCAGGGCTTCTAATTCAGAAGGTTTAGCAGAAAGCCCGATACGCACTGTCGCAGCGGTCTGGTCGATCAAATCAATAGCCTTGTCGGGCAGAAACCGATCGGCAATATAGCGTCTGGAATAGCGTACCGCCGCAATCAAAGCGGCTTCGGTAATGCGTATGCCATGATGCATTTCATACTTTTCCTTGATGCCACGCAGTATCATTAACGTAGTCTCATCATTCGGTTCATCCATTTTTATCACTTGGAAACGTCTGATCAGCGCGGTGTCTTTCTCAAAATGTTTACGGTATTCTTCGTTGGTTGTCGCGCCGATACAGCGAATTTCGCCTCTGGCCAGAGCCGGCTTGAGCAGGTTCGCAGCATCCATAGAACCTTCAGCTTTACCAGCACCAATGACATTATGAATCTCATCAATAAAAATAATCACATTTCCGGCATCGATAATTTCCTGCAATAGACGTTTGAAACGTTCCTCAAACTCACCGCGAAATTTTGCACCAGCAACTAGCAAGCCCATATCCACAGCTAAAATCGAACATCCTATCAGATCCTTGGGCACATCACCCGCCACAATTCGCTGAGCTAGGCCTTCAACAATAGATGTTTTACCAACACCGGGTTCACCGATGATGATGGGGTTATTTTTAAGCCGTCGACATAATACTTGTATCGCCAGATTGATTTCATCCGTGCGACCAATGACGGGATCTAGCAAACCAAGCTTAGCCAAATCGGTTAAATCTCTGGCATATTTGGTTAGATACTCAAATTCACCGGAATTGTCTTTGCTTTGGTAGCCGCTTTTAGGCAGTAGCTCCAGCGCTTGGATAAAAGTTGCCTTGCTTCCGCCCGCCCCGATCAACACAACAACTAATTCCTCGAGTTCCCACAAGGCTAGCAGCAAGTGGTTGACGCCCATGTATTTGTCGCCCAAGCGCTTCGATGCTTGTTCAGCATAAATAAATAAGCGCTCGAGTTCACGGTTAATCGGTGTTTGCTGGGCGCGTTTCAATGCCTTGGGTTGGATGATCAATTGCGCCGCCACGGTATCAGCAAGCCTAGCCAAATCGATATGACCCTGTTCCAGATGTTGTCGTCCTACGCTGTCAGCCGAATCAGAAAGAATATGTAAAAGATGCCAAGGCGTAACCATAACATGGTCTTTTTCAACCGCCAAACGACAGGCACTTTCAATAATTTTTTGCGCTTTCAGATTGAATTTTTCGATGATCATGATGGTTTGCTACTGTTGTTTTATTAATTGTATGGTTGTAAGTGGATGATTATTAAAGGCCCGGCAAAATATTTTATCGCTCACTCAACGGTAGGCAGAAAAGCACTGCCCAGCCTACAGGACTTAAAACCCAACATCCCATAGCTTTTGCAACTCCAGCCTAAATCCTGCCAGCAAATCATCTGCTAACAAAAACTGCGGCTTATCCAGATGAACTATGGCTGTTTTTGGCTGAAAAACTAAAACCTGCTGGCCTTCAGTGTCTATTAACCAGCCTAAACTTGCACCATTTTCACTATATTCCTGCATTTTATCCTGCAAAGATTTTATAGAGTCGCTAGGTGAACGAAGCTCAATCACAAAATCAGGGCACAAGGGTAAAAATCGTTGTTTCTGTTCGACCGTTAATGCTGACAACCGTGATCTTTTAACCCAGGATACATCAGGGGAGCGAATTGCGCCATTGGGCAAAACAAAACCACCTGAAGAATCAAACACTACCCCGCTACCTTCCAGATCGGCCCAAATAGATAGCTGAGTAATCAGCCTGGAATTTCGCCAACTGGTTGCACCTCCTGTAGGAGCCATGATTTCACTATCTCCCTGAGCTGTGCGCTCAATACGCAATTCTTTGTTTACCTGACAAAAATCAAAAAACTGATCATTCATTAAATGTAGCGATGGCGGCCAATGCAGCACTAGCGAATTCAAAGGTGAATTTTGATTGGTCATACTATTTAAACTCATAGTTCAATTTCCGTTTTGCAGATAAAAAATTACAGGGCTAATTTACTGACAATAGTCACAAAATATTTTTCAAGCAGTTCTTTTTTAGCAAATATTTTATTAATAATAGCAACCAATTCTTCCACATCATCTTCATCGGTTTTTGCGCGAGATACCCCGTCCTTTAGGTCGGGGAGGGATAGCGCGTCGGTGTTAGCCGACCCAGCTCATGCAGTTGCGTAGGTCGGGCACATGCTTTTCGTGCCCGACATTTCCAGAACGGAATATGTTAATGGTGTTGGGCAATGTATTGATATTATACTTTTATCTGTTAAAAATATTGGGTTAACGATAAAGCTGTTAACCCAACCTACGCGACTATTCACCATAATCATCACCGGAAAAATCGATTCTGCCTTCTGCTGCACTCCAATCAGGAGAATATATTTTAAGATCCACAAATCGGTGAAAACTTGAGTAAGGCCAGTCGCGAACACAGGAAACAAGACCATGCTTCACGGGATTCCAATGAATATAATCACAATGCTTTTCGTAATCCCGTTCATCCCTAATTTGATGTTCCCAAAAGCGAGGTTGCCAAACCGTTTGTGCTCGTTTATGTTTTTGCGCCCTGGAAGGCGGCGTTTTATACTTGTCCAGACAATTCCGAGAAAGATAACCCTTTATTGCATTCCAGCGCATAGAATAATCCATATCACCCGGCGGCAAAGTCCAAATACAATGCAGATGTTCCGGTAGCAACACAAATGCATCGATAATAAACGGATGACATATTTTTGTTTTCCGGAACGCCGTTCGCAATAATTCACGGTTTTCCGGATCACACAGAATTTTGCGTCGCCGAAAAGTTACAACTGTAAAAAAATAGCTAGCACCCGGTGTTTTAGCGCGGCGATATTGCATCAAATATTCCCAAAGTAGTCATGTAGGTTGGGTAACAGCTCTATCGTTACCCAACATTTTCAATCGATAAAAGTATAATATCGATACATTGACCAGCACCATTAACATTTTCAACCGATAAAAGTATAATATCAACACATTGCCCAGCATCATTAATGGAAATGTCGGGCACAAAAAGCATGTGCCCGACCTACGCGACTTTCATCTCATAGCCACCGGTAATTTTTACCGGAAATAACTCAGGAAAATGAGCGATTTTATCGTTGATGTGGCTGCGGAATTTTTTGCTATCTTTGGTGATTTCGTCATAGGTACTTCTTTCAAAAGGGAGGCAAATTGAGCATTT
>CANNNV010000112.1 GCA_947506155.1 Methylococcaceae bacterium | reverse complement strand
TTTGTTCTGTGGTTGGGTCGAGCTTGATAGATATTGTCCTTTTCATATATGATTATTATAGGACAGAAACAATGCAAAATCAAGGTCAAAAGCACACCATTCCTCCCCGCCCTGAAGGGCGGGGTCTCCTGGAGCTTTTCTGATGAATAGTTCCAGAACTGAAATTGATAAATGGTTTTTTGAAAGTAGCGTAGCCGATAATAGACTTGCTATCCCGGAGGCTTGGGAGCCAATTTTCGACGCTGACCGGCAACTGATTCATAGCAGAATTGGCCCTTATTGGAAATTATTTTTGCGGTATGAAGGCTTTGTTAGGCGCTTTTATCATCGTGTTTATCCCTTGCCAGTCGAAAACTGGTACATTAGCCGAAAAATCGAGCTTTACGATGGTTTTTGTAGCATAACGGTAACGCTAAATATTCGTTTTCAAACTACGTTGAAATATGCGCTCAGCAATATAGACATTTTGTCCAACCTTAATGGACATATCAAAGTCACTTATGAAGACTTGCTGGTCAATCTCATTGACAAAGAGTTGTTGAATTTATCGGATGGCGCGTGGGTACAAGAAGGCGTAAGCCCTATTGAGCAGAGAATTTCTTTAGCTATCAGTGAAATGCTGATATTGCAAAATATCCAGTCGCAAGCTCATTGCACAGTGAAACCGTTATTTAAAGAATTCCCGGATGTACAATTACCCCAGGAACATGTTTATTTATGCGTACTTAAAAAATGCTTCGAGTTTAATGATGCAAAAAGAGAAATTCTATTTTATCAGGAACAACAACTCGAACAGCAGAAATTAGAGCATAAACAAAGACAGCTGGCTCAATTAGATCATGATGCCGAACTGGAACGTTTGCAGCAGGCTCAGGAAGCTTTGAATAAAAAACGCCTGCTGGAAGAAAAAGAACAACAATTGTTGGAGCTTTTTGCCGTTGAACAACGGCTTCATGCCGGGCAAGTAAAGCAAGAAAATAGCTTAAAGGAAATAACCCTGGAAGCTGAGCTTCAGGAACAGCAAAAACATAAAGCTAGGCTAAGACTTGCAGAACAACAAACACAGATGGAGGTCTTAGAGCACGAAGCTCAATTAAAAGAACAGGAACTTGCTGCCGAAATTGCTAAGCATGAAAACCAGCAGGCTAAATGGCGAGCCTCCAATTATACAACCCATGCCGAACAAATAGCCTTTGAACAGCGTCAAAAACAACTGGAATTTGACGCCGAACTTGAAAATCAAAAACGTCATGAACAGCAGCAACTGGATATGCAAAAAGAAAGCTTTGACAAAAAGAAGGATGCTGATGTTTATCTTCGCCGCGAAATTGAATTACTGGCGCTAGAAAAACAATGCCTAGAGTTGCAATTGGCGATAAAGGACGCGAAAAGACAGGAAGATGCCAATACTAAGTCAATGCCTGAAGCATACAGCGTACTCTAGCAGCTTTCAGTTGGAAAGACGGTTATGTCTTTTTTCTAAAAAATGCCGCTCCAATTTTTGAAAATAGACATAAATCCCATAAACAAATCCGCCGGCTATCGGTAATGCAAAATACCAGTGCTGCTTGGCGTAGGCCAAAAAAATTAATATTTCCTGACCATAAAGGTAAGCGGGTGTTATGGTAATGGTGGCCCAAACCCAGGCGCTGATCAGGTTAATAAAAGCAAACTTCTTTGCCGAATATTTAGTAATACCAATCGACATTGGAATAACAGTACGCAAACCATACATATAGCGCTGCATAAAAATAATTGGCCAACCGTATTTTTTTAACAATAAATGCGCAATCGCAAACTTACGCCGCTGTTTATGCAGTTTTCGGTGAATAAAACCTTTATTAAAACGCCCTACGTAAAAATAGATTTGATCACCGGTAAAACCACCCAGTCCCGCCACGAATATCGACATGAAGTAATTCATATCACCGGTATGGGTCATGATGCCAGCCATGATTAGCCCCATTTCGCCTTCTATTATGCTCCAAAGGAATAAAATGACGTAACCGTATTCCTGTAGCCAACTGATAAATAACTCTTCCATAAAATCCTTGATATTGTTGAGATAGGGTTTTGGTTTTAGCCCTGTCTATGTGGCCCTACAAAGAGGCCTTATTCAAAAAAACCGTACAAATACATGATCTCGTCTTCGCCTGTCAAGATGAATTTTACATCCTCATCGGAAATTTCAACATCCAGATAGTAAGGCTCATCACCATCATTAAAATAATCAGATTTTAAGTAAAACTCGTCGGCGCCTTGTTTTACTAGCGTTATAGCGTAGCTATCTTTATCTTCATTTTGATCGATATTTCTTAAAACGAACCTGATACTATTGCCATCTGGGGCGAGTACCGGATTTTCAGTTGTTTGCTCATATTCACAAGCGATATCTCCCTCGTCATCTATGAACACATAAGTCATCGAAAAATGCTTTAAACGCTTAAAATCCACTGTCATTACAGGATCCCCAGCATGTTATTCAAGGCTTTTTTGGCATATTGAGCCTCGTCTATCGGCACTGAAATTTGATTAACCACATGGCCAGCCGCCAGATTTTCCAAAATCCAGGCTAGATGCTGAGGATCAGTTCGGAACATCGTTGAACACATGCACAAGGTAGGTGACATAAAATGCACGTTTTTGCCCTGTGCTTTGCATTCTTCATGCAGGCGATTGACCAAATTCAATTCTGTCGCAACCAACCAACGGGTGTTAGGTTCTGCTTCGCGCACGGTCTTTAAAATAGTCTCGGTAGAGCCGATAAAATCAGATTTTTGACAAACCTCAAAAGGCGCTTCCGGATGTGAAATCACCTTAGTTTCGGGGTAGCGTTCAAGGAAAGCATCAATCTGTTCAGGCTTGAATACTTGATGCACAGAGCAATAACCGTTCCACAGAATGATTTTTGCCTTGCGGATTTCCGCCTCGGTCAAGCCACCCAGGGGTTTGGTGAAATCCCAGGTGACCATTTCTTCCAGAGGTATGCCCATCCGGTAACCAGTATTGCGGCCTAAATGCTGATCAGGAAAAAACAGCACTTTGGACTTTTTAGCAAAACTCCAGTCCAGTATTTTTTCGGCATTCGACGAGGTGCAAACAATACCGTCATGCTTCCCGCAAAAAGCTTTAAGATCTGCGGCAGAGTTGATGTAGGTAATCGGGGTAACTTCCGTTTCCACATCAATCACTTGCGCCAATTCATCCCAGCATTTTTGTACCTTGAGCAGGTTGGCCATATCGGCCATCGAACACCCCGCCGCCATATCCGGCAAAATCGAAATCTGCTCGGGTCGGGATAAAATATCCGCGACTTCAGCCATAAAATGCACGCCGCAAAATACAATATATTCAGCTTTTGATTCTGCTGCATCCCGGGACAATTTTAACGAATCGCCTGAAAAGTCAGCATGTTTGAATACTTCGTCACGCTGATAATGATGACCTAGCACCACGCAACGAGAACCCAGTTTGGCTTTGGCGGCGATAATTTTTGCATCGCATTCCTCATCGCTGAGCAAGGCGTAATCTTGAATGAGTAAAGGGGTATGAGTCATTTTATTAAGGTTTGAAGTTCAACGTAGGTCGGGTTAGCATAGCCTAACCCGACATTTGCCGCGCGATTGTGTTGGATTACGCCGTTTTTTCAGCAGGCTTAATCAAACGAATGCCTAGCTCTTTCAACTGCTCGTCGGTAACTACGGCCGGCGCGCTGACCAACGGACAAGCCGCAGATTGTGTCTTCGGGAAGGCAATCACGTCACGAATTGAACTTGAACCGGTCATCAGCATAACCAGACGATCCAGACCAAACGCCAAACCACCATGCGGAGGCGCACCGTATTTCAACGCATCCAGCAGAAAGCCAAATTTCTCGCGGGCTTCGTCTTCGCCTATACCTAGAATCTCCAAGACAGTTTGCTGCATAGACGTGCGGTTGATACGAATTGACCCGCCACCGACTTCGGTGCCGTTCAGGACCAGGTCATAAGCGCGTGATAAAGCCGCACCCGGATTGGCAACCAGTTCTTCGACCGAGCAACTAGGCGCCGTGAACGGGTGATGAATTGCGTTGTAACGGTTGTTTTTTTCATCCCAATCAAACATTGGAAAATCAATCACCCAGACCGGTTTCCAGTCGCCTTCAATCAAGTTAAGATCATGGCCGAGCTTAACCCGCAATGCGCCCATCGCTTCATTTACGATGTTGGCTTTGTCTGCACCGAAGAAAATCAAATCACCGCTTTGTGCGCCGGTTTTAGCCAGTACGCTGGCCCAGACTTCAGCCGGAGCAAACTTAACGATAGGCGATTGCAAGCCCTCAATGCCGGCGGATAAATCATTAACCTTGATATACGCTAAGCCGCGTGCGCCATAAATACTGACATACTTGGTTAACGCATCGATATCTTTACGGCTTAATTCGCCGGCATTCGGTACCCGCATCGCCACAACACGGCCTTTTGGGTCATTGGCAGGCGCCGAGAAGACCTTAAAATCAACATCTTTCATGTCGTCGGCAATATCGACCAATTCCAGCGGAATCCGTAAATCGGGACGATCAACGCCGAAACGTGATACCGATTCATGGTAAGTCATGCGCGGAAAAACGTCATCCAGCTTGACATCGATCACTTTGGCAAACAACTGGCGGATCATTTCTTCCATGATGTTCATGATTTCATCTTCATTCATGAACGAGGTTTCGATATCCAGCTGGGTAAATTCAGGCTGACGGTCGGCGCGTAAATCTTCATCACGGAAACAGCGCACAACCTGATAATAGCGATCCATGCCCGCCACCATCAGCATTTGTTTATACAATTGCGGCGATTGCGGCAGTGCGAAAAAAGCATTTTCGTGGGTACGACTCGGTACGATATAATCGCGGGCGCCTTCAGGGGTCGCTTTAGTTAAATAAGGCGTTTCAATTTCAAAAAACTCGTTATCATCAAGGAAGTTTCGTAAAATCCGGGTCACATCGCGGCGCACCTTCATCTTTTCCTGCATGACTGTACGGCGTAAATCAATGTAACGATAGCGCAAACGCAGCTCTTCATTGACTTCAATCTCGCTCTCGACCGGAAACGGCGGGGTTTCCGACTCATTCAGCACAACGATATTTCTGGCCAGTATTTCAATCCCGCCAGAATGCATATTGGCATTAACCGTGCCTTCGGGACGGTGACGAACTAGGCCGGTAATTTGCAAAACATATTCACTACGGACGCTTTCAGCAATCGCAAAAATATCAGCCGCGTCAGGATCGACCACAACCTGAACCAAACCGGCGCGATCTCTCAAATCAATAAAAATAACGCCGCCATGATCTCTGCGTCTGTGTACCCAGCCGCAGATCGAAACCGTTTCGTCTAACTGTTGTGTGTTTAATGCTCCGCACATGTGAGTACGCATAAATTTTCCCTGTTGATGATTAAAATAAAAGGTAAAAAGGCGAAAACGCATTTTTGCCTTTCGCCTGTTTTATTAATTTTTGCTGTCGCTACTAGGCTTTGTCGAACTTGCCTCACCAGCGACATTCTTCTTATTGCCGCTCTTGAAATCAGTTTCGTACCAACCTGTGCCTTTTAAGCGAAATCCCGCCGCAGAAATTTTTTTCATCAACTCAGGCCTGCTACAGGCTGGACAGCTAATCAGCGGCTCGGCGCTGAGTTTTTGCAACGCTTCGTGCTCATGACCACATGATTGACATTGGTACTCGTATATTGGCATTAACCACTCCGAAAACAAAAATAATAGCTATGATTAAGTGCCGCATTTAGTTTTTCAAGACACTTACTATAAAATAGCCGGCTATTTTACAGAATTTACCTCAAATAATGAAAACATTAACCATCAACCGGCCGGATGACTGTCATTTGCATGTTAGAAACGGTGAAATTTTAAAAACCGTGTTGCCGCATACCGCCAGACAATTTGCCAGGGCGATCATCATGCCCAATCTCAAGCCACCGGTGACGACGCTGGCTCAGGCCCTGACTTACCGGGAGGAAATTCTGCAAGCAGTTCCTGGTGATATGGATTTTACCCCACTGATGACGCTGTACCTGACCAGTGCTACAACGGTTGACGAAATAAAAACAGCTGCCGCATCGAACATCATTCAGGCCTTCAAGCTTTATCCTGCGGGCGCCACCACTAACTCAGATTCGGGCGTTGCTGACATTAAAGCAATTTATCCGTTATTAGCCGCGCTGGAACACCATGATCTTCCTTTGCTGGTTCATGGCGAAGTCGCCGATGAAGCCTGTGATATTTTTGACCGGGAAAAAATGTTTATCGACACTTATCTGGCCGACATGGTGGTTAACTTTCCTAGCTTACGCATCGTAGTCGAACATGTGACTACGACTGAAGCTGTGCAATTTGTGCAAAATGCCGGCGCCACTATTGCCGCAACCATCACTCCACAACATTTGCTGTTTAACCGCAATGCACTGCTGGCAGGTGGTATCAAGCCGCATTATTACTGCCTTCCAATTATTAAACGCGAGTCTCACCGTCTATCCCTGGTTGCCGCCGCAACCTCAGGTAATCCAAAATTCTTTCTGGGCACAGATAGCGCGCCGCATCAAACGTCTTTAAAAGAAAATGCGTGTGGTTGTGCGGGCTGTTACAGTGCACATGCGGCTTTAGAACTTTATGCCGAAGCCTTTGACCAGGCCGAAGCATTAGATAAGCTGGAAGGTTTTGCCAGCTTTTACGGTGCAGATTTTTACCGTTTACCCAGAAATTCAGGCACGGTTACCCTGGAAAAAAACGCCTGGACAGTGCCATCGATTTACGGGGAGGCTGATTTATCGATTACGCCACTAAAAGCGAATGACACTTTGTTTTGGAAATTAGTTTAGGAGAGCAATAAATTGCTTAATTTTGCAAATTCAGCAAGCGTTATGCTTTCGGCTCTCAAAGTCGGGGCTATGCCCAAGGCGACGATATCCTCTTCAGCAATCAGTTTTTTCAGTGAATTACGCAGTGTTTTTCGCCGTTGCGAAAATGCCTGGGTCACTACTCTGTTAAGCTTACTAATATCATTAACCATAACAGGTGGCTGGCTGTGCGGCACCAGCCTGACGATAGCGGACATCACCTGAGGCGCCGGATCAAAACTTTCCGGTGGCACATAAAATAACAGTTCGGGTAAACAATAATATTGCATCATCACGCTGAGCCTTCCGTATTTTTTACTGCCTGGCGCTGCGCAAATTCGGTCTACCACTTCTTTTTGTAACATAAAGTGCATGTCTTCGATGCAATAAGCACTATCTAGCAAATGAAACATTAACGGCGTCGAAATGTTATAGGGAAGATTGCCAATAATGCGCAGCTTTTCATCTCCCTCTACCAATGCTGAGAAATCAAACCTTAGTGCATCAGCGCTGTGTATGTGTAAATTGGGATAGAGCTGAAATTTATCTTTTAGCAAAACCACCAGATCTCTGTCTAGCTCAACTACGTCCAAACGCACTTTTTCGCGTAACAAAGGCTCAGTCAATGCGCCTTGTCCTGGCCCAATTTCAACCCAGTGTTGATTCGGTGTGGTCTGAATACTGGAAATAATGTTGTAAATAATATTGTGGTCATGAAGAAAATTCTGACCAAAGCGCTTGCGTGGAATGTGTGCCATTTTATGATTAATGCAGATTGCTGAATTTACGGATGGAAGGCCATTGATATTAGTGCGCAACCATTGTTAATGCGGTCTGTAGTGCAAACTGGAGGCTACCTAAATCAGCTTTTCCGCTGCCGGCAAGATCCAAAGCAGTACCGTGATCCACGGACGTGCGGATAACTGGTAGTCCCAGTGTGATATTGACAGCTCGACCAAAGCCAATATGTTTAAGCACTGGCAAGCCCTGATCGTGATACATCGCTAATACCGCATCCGCTGACGCCAGATACTTTTCGGTAAACAGTGTATCCGCCGGTAACGGTCCGTGTAGATTCAAACCCTGCTTACGAAAATTATTGAGCACCGGCTCGATAATATCAATTTCTTCTCTGCCCAGATGGCCGTTTTCACCCGCATGAGGATTAAGTCCGCACACTAATATTTTTGGGTTAGTAATACCAAAGCGTGTTTTTAGTTCATGATCTAGTATCCGAATCACCGTACGTAAACGGTTACGCGTAATAGCTGAGCTGACTTTCGACAGCGGCAGATGTGTTGTTACTAGGGCCACTCGCAGTCCCGGCGTTGCCAGCATCATAACTGGATGTCCGCCAGTAAGCTCGGCAATAAATTCGGTATGTCCGCTAAAAGGCAAGCCTGCATCGTTTATAATACCCTTATGAACAGGTCCGGTGACCATCGCTGAAAAAATACCGCTTAAGCACCCCATCGTCGCTTTATTGATGGTATTTAACACATAAAAACTATTTTTTGAATTTAGATGCCCACACTGAGCGGATTCTGCCAATTCTACCGGTAACACCGTCAAGCATCCGGCAAGCTGAGTAACAGCAGGAAGATTACTGTCAAATTCTTTTAAATGTATTGATAAACCTAGCTGTCTGGCACGCTGTTCCAGTAATTTTGGATTGGCTATGACGATAATTTCACAGGGTAAATTCTGCTGGGCCAGCTGTATGCAAAGATCGGGACCTATGCCGGCGGGTTCTCCGGGAGTTAACGCAATACGTGGTATGGGCGGCCTGGTTGTCATCTGCAAGGAAGATAAAATGGGTCGTTTTACGCTATGTGTTTTCTTTTGCATTATGCATTAAAACTTAAGAAGCTTAACAAATTTAACTATTAAATTACATTCTCGCCAGTTTCAATATAATGGTGAAAAGAACATTAATAATGCTATACGGAGGCAGAGTTTCGAGGATTAAATCTTTGAAGCGATTAGAAAATTATAGTTTTCTATGAGACTTACAATTACACCGATAAGATTATGTTTTAAAGCTAATTGAGCTGATAAAAATTGTAATTATTTATTTAACATCAGCTGTAAAATTATGGCGGAGCGGACGGGACTCGAACCCGCGACCACCGGCGTGACAGGCCGGTATTCTAACCAACTGAACTACCGCTCCGTAGTGAGCCGTGTATTCTATAAGATTTTATTAATTCGTCAATCATATTCGTTGATATGCGATTTAAAAAAATGCAAAAATATGGCATTATTTTCTACAACCAGTTGTTTTTTAATTACTTACATGAAATTTAACACTTTCGTAAAGTGGTGAGTTAACAATGCCGAATGAAATAAACAATGTACGTAGGGGCGATAAAAAATCTAGTTTAGTTGTCTTTAATCAAGTAAATGTCAATTTATTTTTTAAAATGACTGGCCCCGAGTAATTGTAACTATAATATCTTTACTTAAACCAAACAGCATTATGATTTATGATTCGACTCCTCTATCTCAGCCATTCTACGCAGGTAATATCTGGTCAATCACCCCGCCCTGAAGGACGGAGCTTGTAAAAGCTAGGTTGACCAGACTAAGCGCTAACACAGTGCTACGATTACAATGGGTCGTTAAGACTTACCAGCGAATGCTTCCTTAGTTCGCTGCTCTAAAAGGATCGGATCACG
>CANNNV010000111.1 GCA_947506155.1 Methylococcaceae bacterium | reverse complement strand
TATGTATCACTTGCTCAAGGGAATCAACTGAATATCGGGCATGGCCGCCAACAGAGCGAATAAAATCAACTTTACCCGCTAATGCCCATCGATTAAGTGTTTTTGGGTGAAATCCAAACATCCGTTGAGCTTCTTGTGGGGTAATATAGCGGCTCATTTAAACTCGCCCTATTTATGGTTGTTTAAGGATATATATTACCATTTAATGTGACTAAGTCAAAAGACGATTGCCCCCCCCCTGCAGGCTGACTTAAACTACGAACTGCACGACAACATCGAACAGCCTGCCCGTTGCCTGGCCCAATCGGGCCGTTTTAATGCAAAATCTTCTTTGCCTGGCTGTTCATCATAAGGATGGCGCAACAGCTCCAACAACTCGTTAACCCTCGCAAAATCACCCTGCTCGGCCTGATCTATCGCCAACTGCGCCAAATAATTTCTCAACACGTATTTAGGATTGACGGCATTCATGATTTTGACGCGCTCGGCCTTCTCTATCCCCGACGCTTGAACCCGCCGAATATAAGACCTGAGCCACAAGCACAGACGCTCTATATACTCAGGGCTTAACTGCTCCGGCACATAATAGGCCTCCAGCAACGGTGCGATTAAAGCCTTATTACTGAGTTCAACATCCATGACCAACAGCGCCAGCTTGCGATAAAAAATAGTCATATCTGTTTCAACTGTTTGCAACAGGATCAGTAATTCGGTGTTTAGCTCGTCATCTGTGTCTGGATCATAAATTTTCAGCCCCAGTTTGGCGCTGACCATCTGTTGCCAACCCTGCTCAAACGTTGCCGTATAAACGTCCATCGCCTGTTGCAACGATTCGACCTGCTCTATCAAAGGGTAAAGCGCATTGGCCAACTGCCCTAAATTCCAGAATGCAATTTGCGGCTGGTTGCCGAAACGATAGCGGCGCTGCTCTACATCCGTGGTATTGGGCGTCCAGTTGGGATCGTAATTTTCCAACCAGCCGTAAGGTCCGTAGTCTATGGTAAGGCCCAGTATCGACATATTATCGGTGTTCATCACACCGTGAACAAAACCGACCCGTTGCCAATGCACGATCATTTTCGCTGTTCTGCGACAGACTTCTTCAAACCAGGCTAGATAAACAACTGCTGATGGCTCGCCCAACTGCGGAAAATCGGTGCGTATGGTGTAATCGACTAGTTTTTTCAACAAGTCAATATCGCCTCGGGCGGTAAGAAGCTGAAAACTGCCAAAGCGGGTAAACGATTGCGCGACCCGGCACACCACAGCGCCAGGTTCGGCTTTTGGATTGCCATTGTAAAACATATCCCGAATAACGTTCTCACCGGTCAGGATCAGACTCAAAGCTCGTGTGGTCGGCACGCCCAGATGATGCATGGCTTCGCTGCACAAAAATTCGCGTACCGAAGACCGCAACACAGCCAGACCATCGGCAGTTCTTGAATAAGGCGTAACGCCAGAGCCTTTCAGTTGCAAGGTTAAATGTTCACCTTGACGATTGACCACTTCACCCAAATTGATGGCTCGACCATCACCAAGCTGTCCTGCCCAGTTACCGAACTGATGACCGCCATAACAAATCGCGTAAGAGTCCATGCCGGATAACAAGCGATTACCGGAAAATACCTGGGTAAAATCGTCGGAAGCACAAAGTGTTGCATCCAAATCCAGCAGTTCTGCAACCTCTCTGGAATAAGCTACGATTTGCGGAGCAGCGACTTGCGTCGGCAATACCCGAGAATAACAGGCACCATGCACCTGGCGACGATTATTAGCTGTTTCCGGATCGGCCGGTAACTCGCGGATAAATCGGTTATCAAAGACCAAGTCGTCGAGTTGAATTTTTTTTGTCTGATGATTCATATGTTTTTTGTTGAATCGTTAAATTAATGTTGAGTGTATTCTACAGAAGTTACAGAAATTCAACTTGTACGATTTTAGCCAAAAACGGCAGCATTTTACGAAGAATTGAGAGCGCCAATAGATTTTTTAATTTATTAAAAAATTAGGTTTATAATGCCCAAAAGTGAAAAATATTGACACGCTGACCATTAACTATTTTTACTCAAAAATGAAGAATGTCCATTTTCATTATAAAAAGCAGCTGTTAATCGTCTGGCTTATCATGATTAGTTCTGCGTGTAGTATAACGACTAAGCAGATAGCGCTACATGATTTTGGCCGGTTTACACGGACTCAGGGTAAAATGTCGATTGATGTCAATGCACCAAGTTGGCTTTGGGATAATCGCATCCGCTATCGCTTGCTTTATGCCACTCCGTCCGAAATCAAGTTCTACGGTCTGGATCGCTGGATTGCTGCACCGCCTGAATTGTTTGAGCAGCTATTGGCTTTCAAAGGCAAGGCACAAGATTGTATCGTGCGGCTTTATCTACAAGATTTTGAACAGCAATTTGATGCGCCTGACAGATCTCGTGTAATCCTGCACTTTTCTGTTGAAGCTTATGCCGTTAAGGATAAGCTGGGTACACAGGAGTTTTATCTGGAGACAGTTACCAAAACGCCAGATGCTGCTGGAGCAATCAGCGGTTTTACTGATTTGGTACAGCAAGCGAATGAAAAAATTCAGCCGTGGCTAATGGAAATTGTTAACAGGGAAAGATTACACCCCTTGCCAAGGCTGTAAGAAAAAAAACCATAACTCATTGTTTTGTTAGCATTACTAATGGATATCTATAGTTGACAACAATTTAGAGGTTAAATACACTTTTGCTGCTTTCAATCTAATTGTTAAAGCGGTATTCAGAAGTAAGCTTCACGGTGGTGGTTCTTAATGGTAAAACCCTTTTTTAATTTCAACCCAAGATAGCAAGCATAAGCAGAGGTATTGTGCGAGTTGGGTCGGCCTGTGGCCGACGTGCTATCCCTTCCCGACCTAAAAGCGGGATATCTCGTGCAAAAAACTAATGAATTTACTACCTATCAATTCTCCAGCCACAACACCTACACCTCCTGCCAGCGTTCCTAATACGCCAGAAAACGCTAAAATCAAGGGCACTGCTGTTCATGCCGTAAAACCATTAACTGAAGCAGCGCCTCCGCCATTGAAAGATATTGAAAAAGCTGCGGCAACACTGAATCATTTTGCCAAGGCCAATAATTCCTCGGTCAGCTTTTATGTTGATGATAGCACCAAGAAAATCGTGATTACTGTAAGGGATACATTTACTAACATGGTAATTCGACAAATCCCGGATAATGAAGTTATAGGATTAAGTAAAGCTCTTGATGCACAGCAAGGTATGATTTTGAAAACCAAAGTTTAAGCGTAACTAAAAAAGTCGGTGGCTTTGTCTGGCCACTGAGGGCAAAAATCTTTTATTCACCACGAAGAAATAAACTTCGTGGTGATTTTTTAAGATCGCGAGTTTACTTATCGCATTTATGCTCAGATTCATGGCATTTTGACATATCTTTGCCACATTCGTGTGCATTAGTCCCATGATGGTGAGAGCAATGCGGCGTGGCTAAAGCATGGTGATGTGTACACGCTTGATCTTTTACATCGGCATTTTCTGTGCAATGTTTTGCACAATCATGATGAGCTGAAACGGTTGTTGCGCAATGTTTTTGACCCGCTTTGTTTTTCTTACCTTTGTGCTTGGCACAGTGCCTGATGCAATCATGTTTTACATGTTTGCCGCAATGCTCATGATTTGTCGTCGTTGCAGTAGGCACAACAGCTTCACTTTTTGCAGCGGGAGCAGCAATAAGTTCAGGTTCAGCATTGGCTTGAATCGTTGGTTGAGTGGCTTCGCAGCCAGCCAGTATCAATAAGGTCGGTAGGACCATAGTTAATAGTAAGTGCTGTATTTTCATCAGAATAGCTCTCTTTTCAGGTTTACGGGAAGCTGCATTATATTATATTTGACGATTTAATACGTTAGTCTTGGCCAATAGGTTTGTGGAATCAGTCACTAACGATGTCGATCGAAGTTTAAATACCTTACTGGAAGCCCAATTACAGGTGTGACTGTCAAATAACCGTCATAATCAAGGTGTATAATGGTTGAAATTAATTTTTCTCTAAAACTAACCCTGGATGTATCATGACCACTCCATTGAGCAAAGAAGAAATCAGCACCATTAACGCCTATTGGCGAGCTTGTAACTATCTTGCTGCGGGCATGATTTATTTACGCGACAATCCGCTGTTGCGCGAACCGCTGAAAATAGAACATGTGAAAAGTCGTCTACTCGGGCACTGGGGCGCTAGTCCTGGCCTATCTTTTACTTACATCCACCTGAACAGGCTGATCAACAAGTACGATTTAAGCGCTATTTTTCTGGCAGGTCCAGGACATGGTGCGCCGGGCGTACTGGGGCCGGTTTATCTGGAAAGCACTTACAGCGAAGTTTATCCGAACAAAAGTGAAGATGAACACGGCATGCGCCAGTTCTTCAAAGAATTCTCCTTTCCGGGCGGCATCGGCAGTCACTGCACCCCGGAAACTCCGGGTTCGATTCATGAAGGCGGCGAACTTGGCTATAGCGTCTCCCATGCGTTCGGCGCAGCTTATGATAATCCAGAGCTGATCGTTGCGGTCATGGTCGGCGACGGCGAATCCGAAACTGCCCCGCTGGCGACCTCCTGGCATTCTAATAAATTCTTAAATCCGATCCGCGATGGTGCTGTGCTGCCGATCCTGCATCTGAACGGTTATAAAATCAACAACCCGACCCTCCTGTCCCGTATCTCTCACGAAGAGCTGGAAAATCTGTTCAAAGGTTATGGCTGGACGCCTTATTTTGTCGAAGGTTCAGATCCTGAGACCATGCACCAGGCGATGGCTGAGGTAATGGAACTCTGCGTGCTGGAAATTCGCCGCATACAACAAGAAGCCCGCAGCAGCGGCCAGCCTATTCGCCCGCGCTGGCCGATGATTGTGTTGCGCAGTCCCAAAGGCTGGACTGGACCGAAAGAAGTTGACGGCAAGAAAGTCGAAGGTTTCTGGCGCGCTCACCAAGTGCCTTTAGGCAATGTGCGCGACACCCCGGAACATTTCAAGCAGCTGGAAGATTGGCTGCGCAGCTACAAGCCGGAAGAATTGTTTGACCAGGACGGCCGGTTGTTACCTGAACTTAAAGCGCTAGCACCTAAGGGCTCGCGGCGCATGAGCGCCAATCCCCACGCCAATGGCGGCTTGTTGCGCAAAGCTCTGCACATGCCGGATTGTCGCGACTATGCGACCACCGTTATCAAGCCGGGAACCACTACCGCTGAAAATACCCGACCTTTAGGCAAGTTCCTGCGCGACATCATGCAGTTAAACATGCACAATTTCCGCGTATTCGGGCCTGATGAAAACAGCTCGAATAAGCTGGATGATATATATGAAACCAGCAAGAAAACCTGGCTGGCCGACTATCTGCCGGAAGATGAAGATGGCGGCGAACTGTCGCCGGATGGACGCGTTATGGAAATGCTGTCTGAGCACACGCTGGAAGGTTGGTTGGAAGGCTACCTGCTGACCGGTCGCCACGGTTTTTTCTCCACTTACGAAGCTTTTGTCCATGTGATTGATTCGATGTTCAACCAGCATGCCAAATGGCTGGCGATGTCCAAGGAAGTTCCCTGGCGCGCCCCGGTATCCTCGCTGAATCTGCTGATTACCTCGACCGTGTGGCGCCAAGATCATAACGGCTTTACCCACCAGGACCCGGGCTTTCTCGATCTGGTGGTCAACAAAAGTCCAGAAGTGACACGCATCTACCTGCCGCCCGATGTCAACTGCTTATTGTCGGTAGCTGATCATTGTTTGAAAAGTACTGACTACATCAACGTGATCGTCTGTGACAAGCAAAAGCATCTGCAATTTTTGGATATGGACGCAGCGATCAAGCATTGCACCAAAGGCATCGGAATTTGGGACTGGGCGTGTAACGATCAAGGCGTAGAACCGGATCTGGTCATCGCTAGCGCCGGCGATATTCCGACCAAAGAAGCGCTAGCAGCAGTGGTATTGTTGCGCGAAAATTTCCCCGAACTAAAGGTTCGCTACATCAATGTGGTTGACTTGTACAAGCTGACGCCGGAATCTGAACATCCACATGGTTTGTCAGACCGAGATTTCGACAGCCTGTTCACGCTGGATAAACCGATTTTGTTCAATTTTCATGGTTATCCGTGGCTGATCCATCGTCTGGCCTATCGCCGCAACAACCACAAGAATCTGCATGTGCGTGGTTACAAGGAAAAAGGCAGCATCAATACGCCGCTAGAACTTGCGATTCAAAATGAAGTCGATCGTTTCAGTTTGGTGATCGACGCGATTAACCGTATTCCGTCTTTACGCGTGGCCGGCGCTCATGTCAAAGAAAACATGCGCGACATGCAAATTGAATGCCGGAACTACGCTTATGAACATGGCACGGATTTACCTGAGGTTGATAACTGGGTCTGGCCCTATTGAACCGCTCTGTTCTAACCATTAACAGCGGCTCGTCTTCTTTGAAGGCGAGCTTGTTTTTGGTAGGAGGTTCCCGGCGCAATTTTCGCTATGAGCAGGTACATGACCAACAAGCCGCATTCGATCAGCTATTGCAGGATCTGGCTGGCGATGTACCTGATCTGGTCGGGCATCGTTTTGTGCACGGTGGTGAAATTTCTGATCCAGCACGGCTGATCAATGCAACCGAGTTTTCCCGGCTGGAAGGACTGATTCATCTGGCCCCGCTGCATTTGCCGGGCAATCTGCTGGGGCTGGATTTATGCCGACAACGCTTCAAGGTGCCGCAAGTTGCCTGCTTTGATACCGCTTTTCATGCCACGATGCCGGAGTTGGCCAAGCGTCTGCCGATCCCGAATGAACTGGGCCTGCGTCGCTTTGGTTTTCACGGGCTCAATTATGCGTATATCGCTAAAATGCTACCGGAGATAGTGGGCGAACTGGCGTATAAAAAAGTGGTGGTTGCCCATTTGGGTAGCGGCGCCAGCCTGTGTCTGATGGAAAACCTGCAATCTATCGACACCACCATGGGTTATACCCCGGCGGGTGGTATTCCAATGGGTACCCGTAGTGGTGACCTTGATCCTGGTGTGATGCTGGAACTGGCAAAACACTACACGCCCGAACAATTAAGCGATGTGGTATTTCATAAAATGGGTTTAATCGCCTTGTCTGACGGTGAAAGTTCGGAAATGAATGAATTGCTGTCTAGCAAAAGTGACGCCGCCAGATTCGCGGTCGATTATTTCTGTCGCCAAGTTCGCGCGGCGATCGGCAGCTTTGCCGCCAAGGCGGGAGGAATTGACGCGCTGGTTTTTACCGGCGGTATTGGCGAGCATTCCGCTGAAATTCGGGAGAAAATCTGCTCACCGTTGGCTTTTCTAGGGCTTGCGTTAGACGCCTCGGCCAATCATTCAGGGACACTGAATATCGGCCTTGCCCAGCATCTACCGGTGCTGATTATTCCGGCTGATGAAGAAGTAATGATTCGTAACCTTTCCCTAAGGAACGTGTATCAAATAACTTAGGCAACTTGCTCCCTCTCCTGCTGGAGAGGGTTGGGGTGAGGAAAATAAGATGCTCAAGTTATTTCGTGTTTATTCCTAAGTCATGGCGTTTTGTGTTTTGTAAGTCATCGTAGTAACGCACTTAAAATTCTTTCCAATCGTCGTTAGCAAACCTCAGCTGTTTCTTCTAATTCCTTTTTATTCAGTAAATTACTATAAAAAACAGCGTGTTCTTTACGCGATGGCGTTGCGATTTTACTACCCAGTTTATCGTCTAGTTTAAAGCCGCTTACTGTAATTGCCATATTTTGCGCTTGTTCTTCCAGCGATTCAGCTGAGGCGGCGGCTTGTTCTACCAAGGCGGCATTCTGTTGAGTGACATCGTCCATTTCACTGATCGCTTGATTGACTTGCTCAATGCCCAAGGTTTGTTCGATTGAAGCGGTGCTAATCTCGGACATTATCACCGTCACACCGCGAATGGAATTAACGATGTCTTCCATGGTTTGCCCGGCTTCTGCGACCAATTTACTACCATCTGCAACTTTTTCTACTGAATCGCCGATCAATTTTTTAATTTCTCCGGCAGCTGTTGCGGCGCGTTGCGCGAGGTTACGAACTTCTACCGCCACCACAGCAAAGCCTCGGCCTTGATCGCCAGCACGCGCCGCTTCCACGGCAGCGTTGAGGGCTAATATATTGGTCTGGAACGCGATGTCGTCAATAACTGAGATAATATCGCTAATCCTGCGTGAAGAGCCGTTGATTTCATCCATGGTTTTGACCACCAGACCGACCACGGCGACACCTTTGCCAGCTATATCTGATGCGTCAACCGCAAGCTGGTTGGCCTGTTTAGCGTTTGCGGAATTATGCTGCACAGTAGAGGTTAACTGTTCAATACTGGCGGCAGTTTGTTCCAGGCTAGCAGCCTGTTCTTCCGTGCGATGAGATAAATCATTATTGCCAGCAGCGATTTCTTTAGCTGCCATGTTAATGCTGTCGGTAGATTGCTTTATTTCCCCTATCAAATTCCGTAAATTAATTACGGTCGTGTTGGCACTGTCTTTCAGTTGACCATAAGTGCCGGCATATTCCTGGCTGATACTTTGGGTCAGATCACCGGTAGACAAAGCATCTAGTACCCTAACCAAGTCTGCTAAGCTGGTGGCATTGGTCATTAATAGCTTGTTGATACTTTGCGCCAATAATAAAGAAAATCCTTGCTTACCCTGCTCTGCAATTTTTTGGCTAAAATCGCCCAAAACCGCCGCATTTACTGCGTAGGTCACATCTTGCTCAACAATCACTTCAGCCGTTCTATCCAGCCATTCGACAACCGTGCCAAGTTTTTGCCCCTGGTCGTTAATGATAGCATTACTGACCAGCCGAAAAGTGCGCCCAGCAATATAGATTTCGCTGATATGCGTTCCGCAAAGTTGCGCCAGTAAGTTTTTTTGGTTATCCGGATTCTTATGGAACTGATCAATATTAGCCCCCATTAATTTGGTGGCGTCAAAGCGCGGTATTGCTAAACGAATATCCGCTTCAGCCAATTGCATCATATTTAATACTGCTGGATTCATGTAAATAATATTGCGCTCAACATCGGCTAACATCACATTGACGCTGATATTATCCAAAGCCATTTTTAGACGGGTATATTCTTCAAGTGCTGTGCGTTGCTCGTTAACGCGCAACCGTAGTTGTTGCTGCATATGATCAATGGAATACAACATGCTGCTGGTATCTTTTTGCTTAACCTGAATATCCTGGGTTAAATTGCCCTCAGCAATTTTGATCGCAATAGCTGTTGCGATGTGAGGATCAGTGCCCAAGGTAACGCCCAGATAGTGGGTCAAGTAGAAGGCGATACCCAGTCCTAAAATAATGCCCGTCAAAGAAATAGCCAGCATGATTTTGGTAGCTTTCCGAGTAGCTTCGTTGATCGCGTGGGCGTTATTTTGTGCATCGTTCACTGCCTGATTTTTAATTCTATTTAATTGGGTACGCAGATTTTTTGCCAACTTATTGACTCATCGTTCGCTCATTTTTTCTAGTGGTTGGCAATTATTAAAAATACCACATGTAGTGTTTTTCGTGGCCAATATAAAAAACACCATAACCCAGCGATGATTTTATGCCTGAAATTTTAGGCTTTACATCTAAAAAAATGATATTT
>CANNNV010000110.1 GCA_947506155.1 Methylococcaceae bacterium | reverse complement strand
TGACTTGGTAATAGCAAAGATGGTGCAATGCCACACGGTTAGAGCATTTTACGGGAGCAGAAAACTCAACAACAATATTACAAGCACAAGCAAACTCAGCTTGCAAAGCATCCATAAGGGCGCTTTGTTCTGTGGTTGGGTCGAGCTTGATAGATATTGTTCTTTTCATATATGATTATTATAGGACAGAAACAATGCAAAATCAAGGTCAAAAGCACACCATTCCTCCCCGCCCTGAAGGGCGGGGTCTCCTGGAGCTTTTCTGATGAAACAAGTTGCATCGTTCATAATAGGGCTGACGGGTCAGGCCATCGTTCTGTATCGCTTTATTGGCGGTATAACAGTCGGCATCATGTTCGCCATTCCAACCTTGTTCCTGTTTGGCGATACCCTGCTGTCGCTGCTCGGCCATGGTCTGACGGTGCTCGGACATGGTTTGCATTTGCTGTTCGAGGTTTTTGAAGCGATAGCGGGGCATTTCCTTGAGTGGGCTTTTCACCTGTCCAAGAAAGCGGCGGAAATTATCATTTTCTGGAGCAGCTTAGGCTTAGCCCTTGGCTTATCCTGGACTCTTTCGCGCAAGGCACATAGTGCTGCAAGACACGCAGTTAAAACCGTTCAGGAACGGCGGCTGGCACGGGTGGAAGCGACTAAAATTATTACCTGGATCCGGTTTGCGCTTATCATCTGTTCGTTAAGCGCTACCCTTTATCTTTTTACCTAATGCCCGGACTATGGGCGGACTATCATATTTATATGCCTGTTTCCAAAGACAATAAGCTTAAGCCGCAACCTAAGCAAGCCATGCAGACACTGCTCGGTTTTTTGCTGGGCTTGTTAGAATTACCGACAGAAGCCGCCCAGTCATTGGATCGTTTTACACGGCAGGATTCATTCTGGGCTATCCTGCCCGAAACCCTTCGGGCCAGTGCAAATACGCTCCCGGCGGATTTGCCCGATGATGAGCTGGATAGTCTGGCCGATATCGGCGAAAACATTGGCTTGCGCATGAATCGCGTGGCCTTGACTCCAAACGCTGCGGCGGAGACATCGGCAGCTCAGACGCCGCTGGTGGCGCGTCTTGGAGGCGAGCGCGGCTGGCTGGTTGTCTACGGATTTCGTGCCGGCAATGTACGTGTGGCCCTGGTGCAGGGTGAGGTGATTGAAAAGCGTCGCATCAAGCCATCGGCTATCAGGGAACTGTTGGGCTTGTCCGACGGACATTTGGGAGACTGGTTGTTGGTGCATCCAAAGGCACCGCTTAGCTGTGCCGTCAGTCACGATCATCATGCACATATGCCGCCACTAGCCCGGCTCATTGAACTGATGCGTGCCGACCACGCCGATCTATGGATGATACTCGGCCTGGCCCTGGGTTCCGGCCTACTGGCTTTAGCCTCGCCGGTCGCTGTCCAAGCCCTGGTGAACACGGTGGCAATGAGAGGCATGGGGCAACCCTTGCTGGTGCTGTCCACTATCCTGCTCTTCTTCTTAATGTTTGCTGGCGCTGTACACGTACTGCAGTCGTACCTGGTGGAAATCGTGCAGCGGCGGATCTTCGTGCGCCTGGCGACGGATTTGGCTTACCGCCTGCCCAGGGTGCATAGCGATGCCTACGAGCATCACCATGGCCCGGAATTGGTCAACCGCTTCTTCGACGTGCTGACGGTGCAGAAGGCAGGTTCGTCACTGCTTCTGGAAGGTTTAGGTACGGCAGTACAGACTTTAATCGGCCTGATCTTGCTGGCTTTCTACCATCCATTCCTATTGGCTTATGATGTGGTGTTATTGTTGGCTATCTTCTTCATCATATTCGTGCTGGGACGCAGTGGTGTCGTTACCTCGATCCAGGAATCGTTATCCAAGTATGCCCTGGTCGCCTGGCTGGAAATCATTGCCGGCAACATGCAGACTTTCAAATTCAACGGCGGGCCGGAGTTCGCCGTCAAGCGCACCGATGCGCTCGCGCTTGACTATCTGGCCGCAAAGCGAAAGCATTACCGGATAATGCTGCGCCAGATCATTGGTTCGGTGACCTTGTATGCAGTAGCCAGCACAGCCTTGCTCGCCATCGGCGGCTATCTGGTTATCGAGGGCCATCTGACCCTCGGGCAATTGGTGGCCGCCGAATTGATCGTATCGGCGGCATTGATCTCGCTGATCAAGTTCGGCAAGCATCTGGAAGGGTATTATGACCTGATGGCGGGCGCCGACAAGATCGGCCATCTGCTGGACTTGCCGCTGGAGCGTGAGCATGGCGAAATGCCGGTCATGGACGGGCCGGTCTCGCTTGCGGTAAGGGATTTATCTTTCAGTTTCGGCGCGAAACAACCGATATTTGCCAACTTCACCCTGCGGGTTCAGCCAGGCGAGAAGGTCGCCGTTATTGGCGGACACGGCAGCGGAAAAAGTACGCTGGCGGCACTTTTATGCGGCCTGCGCCAACCGGGAAAAGGCCATATCGACATAAACGGCGTCGAGCTGGGCAACCTGCGCCTGGAGGCCTTGCGTAACCGGATTGCTCTGGTCGGCCGCGCGGAGTTCTTCCAAGACAGCCTTCTCGAAAATGTCCGTCTGGGCCGATCGGAACTTGGACAGGACGAGGTGAAGCAGGCGCTGGACGCGGTTGGCCTGCTGGACGATATCGCCAGTTTGGAAGATGGGCTGTATGCCGATCTTAACCCCAGCGGCGTACCTTTGTCCGCCGCTCAGGGAAGGCAGTTGCTGCTGGCTCGGGCCATAGCCGGACGCCCCGCCTTACTGATTCTGGATGGCATTCTCGACGAAATGCAGGAAGCAACGCGTGAGCGCATTGTTCCCGCGCTGTTCGCCGACGATGCACCCTGGACCCTGCTGGTGCTGACCGGTTCGCCGAAGGTGGCCGCTCTGTGCGGGCGGATGATCCAGCTGCAAGAAGTTGACAGCCATGCCTGAGTTGCATTCCCGCCTTTCCGCCCTCTCCACCGCACGCACACCGCGCCTGATCAGCACCTTGGCCAGAGCCTGTGTGTGGCTGTTCCTGCTAACGCCGTCGGCTTTGATGCTAACGCCGTGGCAACAAACTATCAACGGCGCAGGACGTGTCGTAGCTTTTGCGCCCCTCGAACGTCAGCAGACTGTGGAAGCCCCGGTTTCCGGGCGCATCATGCAATGGCATGCCCGTGAGGGTGCCAAGATCAAGGCCGGCGACTTGCTGATGGAAATAGCCGATGTCGATCCTGAACAATTCGAACGCCTGAGTCGTCAGACTGATGCCGCCGCTGCTAAACTGGGGGCCAAGGAAGAAGAGCTGCGCGCTTACCGGCTGCAAATCGACAACTTGATCACCACGCGGGATTTACAAGTCGCCACCGCACAATACCGGCTGGATGTCGCTCGCCAGCGGGCGCTTTCTGCAAGCGAGGCAATCGCTTCAGCGCGGGCGACTATGGATACGGCCGCCGTTCAAACCAGACGCTTGCAACGTTTGCTGAATGATGGCCTGGTGTCCAAGCGTGACTTCGAAGTTGCCGAGCGCGACGGCATTGTCGCCCGACGCAACCTGAACAGTGCCCAAGCGGCGCTGAACGCAGCACAGGCCGAACAAAGTGCTGCTGAAGCGGAGATCGGGCGCATCCGCGCCGATGCCCAGGCACGCATCGACTCCGTCAAAGCGTCGGCTAGCAAGACTCTGAGCGAACTGGAAGACAGTCGAAGCAGTTTACTCAAGAGTGAGATTGACCTGTCGCGTCAACAATCGCAAATAGTGAAGGCGCCACGAGACGGCACTATCTTGCGCCTTGTGGCAAACCCGCAAAGCGACATTGTCAAACAGGGTGATCCTTTGCTGGTTCTGGTACCGGATACTGACAATAAGGCGGTAGAGCTGTGGGTGAGTGGTATTGATGCGGTGCTTATCACTCCGGGCCGCCATGCACGCCTGCAATTCGAGGGCTGGCCGGCCATGCAATTCGAAGGCTGGTCGGAACTGGCGGTAGGTACTTTTGGCGGCACCGTCGCCTTCGTGGACGCCACCGACGACGGCAAGGGCAAGTTCCGTGTGCTCATCGTCCCGGACCAAGCCGACCAACCCTGGCCGTCGCCGCGCTTCCTGCGACAGGGCGTGCGCGTCCAGGGCTGGGTGTTGTTGAACCGGGTCACAGTGGGCTATGAACTCTGGCGTAAATTGAATGCCTTCCCGCCGGAATTGACGAAGGACACATCGCCAACAGACTTGTATACCCTCGGTTCGGTAGTTTTTGTAACCAAATGATTATTAATGGTTAATTTTGTGAGTTTTGCTAAAAAACAACACATCCGTCCATTGGAACCCACTGAATCTATTGAACTTTAAAAAAAATGAGCGAACCGTCAGTGTATAATCAAAAGTTGAAGTAATTAATGATGAGACCATTTCTGACTGTCCACCACCGCCTAACTACCTGGCTTTTAACGTCATTGTTAACGGGTTGCAGTTATTACTTTGACACAGCACCCGATCGACAGATTATTCACCGGGTCGAAGAGCGCATGCAAAATGAGGAAATCCTGCCAGTGGAACAGCTCTCTAAACCACCACAGTTAAGCATCGAACAGGCCCTGCCCAAGTTCAGGGAAGGCCGCGTTCAGAGTGCTCGGACTTTGCCGCCTGCAAAGCCTGTCCTGAATAAAGTTGACGGGTTCGTCCCTAAACCCGATAGTCCGCCTGCGCTTAGGCCTCAGCCAGAAGCCAGCAAACGGCTATCCCTTGCCGATGTCCGTGCTCTGGCACTGGAGAACAATTTGGACTTGAAGATTGCCAAGGTCGATCCGAAAATAGCGGCTTCTGTGGTTAGTCAAGAACAAGCCAAGTTCGACGACCTGATCTTCGCCCGCGCCAAGTACACGAACAAGAACACACCCGCGCAAAACCTTGATGTGGTGACATTCACCCCGTCCGAAGCGAGCTCGCCAGTGCTTAAGGGCCAAGTCGACAAGCTTACGGCGGTGCCGCAACGCAGCGAAATCCTGGAGATGGATGCGGGCGTGGTCATACCCCTGCGCACCGGCGCTAAGGTTACCTTCAGTATGCCCTTCGACGAAAAGAAGCAGTCCAAGGGCGTAGCGTCCGATCAATACCAAAACGCGTTGCGCTTCTCCATCAGCCAGCCTTTGCTGCGTGATGGCGGGATCGACACCAATGTCGCCGGCATTCGCATTGCCCGTTACGAACAGCAGGCCGTGGATGTCAGGACCCGCTTGCAGTCCATTCGTGTACTGGCCGCCGTCGAACGCAGCTATTGGGGACTGTATATCGTCTGGGGCGAGCTGGATGTGCGTCGACAGCAATACGAAAACGCGGCGGATAACCTGTCAATGGTAAAAAAGCGCGTAGCGGAAGGCTTAACGGCAGCAGTGGAGATCAACCGTGCCGAGATTGGCGTAGCCGAGCGACTGGAAGCGCTGATTATTGCGGAAACCACGCTTAAGATCAGACAGCGTCAGCTTAAATTGTTGCTGAACGATCCCGGCCTGGATTTGGATTCGCCTACGATTTTGATCCCCGAGACTTCGCCAACCCTGGTTGAATTCAAATTCGACCGCAAACAACTGGCGCAACGCGCACTGGAAGGACGTCTGGAGCTGCTGGAGTTAGAGTTGAAGCTCGCCGCCGATCTGACCAAGATCGATTATCTACGCAACCAAACCCTGCCGATGTTTATGCTCGACTACACTTATGGCTCGCTAGGGCGGGACACATCGTCCTTTAGTGGCGCAGTTGATCAGACGGTCAGCGGTAACTATTCCGACTGGTCACTGGGTATGCGTATGGAAATACCACTTACCAACGAACTGCGTCGAGCGCAGCTGGATCGGGCAGTACAGGAGCGCTTGCAACGACTTACAAGCCAACAACTGCGGGAACTCACTGTGCGTCGTGAAATTTATGACGCGCTGGATCAGGTGGATCAGAACTGGCAACGTATTCTCGCTGCGCGGCAAAATGTATTACTTGCAGGCCTCAATTACGATGCCGAACTCAAACAATTTCGCGAAGGACTCAGGACCATGACCGAAGTGTTGGAAAACCTCACTCGCCTCGGTGAAGCGCAGTTACGCGAAGTCCGCGCCATAGGCGACTATCAAGTGTCATTGATCGATCTCGCTTTTGCCACCGGCACCCTGTTGGGACATAGTCGTGTCGATTTCGGCGGGAAAGTAGGTGGGAGCTGCTACTAAGTAGCTTGTAATATATTCAAATGTATTCAATAATCAAGTTCATGAAAAGACCCGATACCACCGGTTGGCACGAACTAGCAGAAACTCAGGCACTCGAAGCTTTGAATGCCGATGCGTTGGCAGGCCTGAGTACTCAAGAATCCAAAGATCGTCAAGCGCGATTTGGCGCAAACCGCCTGACCCCCAAAAAAGGCAAGAATCCGCTCTTGCTGTTCCTGTCCCAGTTCCACGATCCTTTGATTTATATCTTGCTGGTATCGGCTTTGATCACCAGTTCATTGAAGAGCTGGGTGGATGCCTCCGTCATCTTCGGCGTAGTCTTCCTTAACGCCATCATTGGCTTTATCCAGGAATTCAATGCCCTGCGCGCCATTGACGCCTTGTCGCGAGCGCTTAGCATCAGCGCGGCCGTTTTACGCGATGGGGTCCGTCAAGTCTGCAATTTATCAAGGGCTGGCGGTTAAATCTGGGGAAGTAGGCAGAAAAATCGGCGAACCGTGAGCTATAATTTTTTCCCCATCAAAATTTTAATGACCGGGTTTTGGCCAATCGTTTCCCTTAAAGAGGAGATGTTGTTTATTATTTTTTGATCTACAGTGCAATTTTTAAGATAAGGTTTGTTGCCAAAATAAACGCTTTCTAATTCCATACCTGGTTTTAATTGAATCCATGAAATCTCAATCAATGGACGTTCGAATATAACATTTTTCTTGACACTCTTGAGTAAGCTGTTTTTCCATGATTTTTTAATCGCTGGAAGCTCGGGGTATTCAGGAAATTTTTGTTCAAAGCTTGTGTCTTTAAGCATCTTAACGAAAGTTTCAACAACATCAGGATCATAATAGCTCTGTTTTCGATCTATTAATTGACTAATTCCCTCGTTAACAGTCATCACTTCTCCTGTTTCTGAACCCTCGAGAAAGGCGATATAGTCTCTAACTACAGCAAGGATACGCGAGCCTAATGGTATTTTTTGTTTAGCCAGTCCATCAGGAAAACCTGTGCCATTATAGTGTTCATATTGATGTCGAATTAAAGTAGACGCCTCTTTTAATTGAGTTAATCCTTTTAACAGCGCTTCTCCTTCTACAGCATGTTTTAAATAAGTTTGTTTGTCGGCTAGCGGTATTGAATAATAAGAGTTAGATAAAATGTCATCCGGTAAACTCATTTTTCCAATCTGTATAAGCAAGCCGGCATAAAAAACATTTTTCTTCTCCTCGGTGTTCATGCTCAGTTCATGCGCAACTAACAACGAGGTTTCGGCAATATATTTAGATTGTCCACTTTTAATCCCGGGCCGCATTTCGATAATGTGTGAAAAAGCCTTAATAGAGTCAATATATTGTTTTTTCAGGCTCTCATTTGTTCGGTCAATATGCTGCATGGCACGCTTAAGCTGTATTGTACGTTGCATTACCTTTTCTTCGAGTTGCTCGTTAAATGTATTTAAGGCTTTGTTTTGAAGATAAACAATTTCCGTTAGACGATCTCTTTCTTCACTCAGCAATTTTTTTTCTAACGCATTACGTACCAGTAATTTAAGTGCCTCATCATTCCAGGGCTTATTGCAATAATTGTAAATACGCCCGTTATTGATAGCGGCTATGGTGGATTCCATATCTGAATAGCCGGTCAGTAAAATGCGTATAGTTTCCGGCCATTGCGTCAAAACCTGAGTTAAAAATTCCGCACCGTCCATTTCTGGCATGCGCATGTCAGAAATAACCAGGTCAACAGCATGATGTTGTAATAGCTCCAGACCTTCTGATCCGCTTGCGGCAAAGTAGGTCTCATAAGATTCGTTATAAAATAATCGGCGCAAGGCTTTAAGCACATTGGGTTCATCATCAACAAACAACAGCGACCCAGAATTAGGAGTAACAACGCTATTCAGTTCATTCGCAATGGTTGCAGTGTCATGCATTTTTAATAACCGCGCCGCAAATAGGCAAGATAACCCGAATGGTTGTTCCCAAACCTAATTCACTGGTCAGTTGAATATCTCCCTGATGTTTTGTGATAATGGCGTAGGAAACCGAAAGTCCCAAACCGGTACCAGTACCAACTGGTTTAGTTGAAAAAAAAGGATCAAAAATTTTATTCAAATGTTCAGGGGCTATACCTTTGCCAGTGTCGCTGATTTCTACCCAGGCGTGTTTGTCTTCTGTTCCGGTACGCAAAGTGATGATGCCTTCATGTTCGATAGCATGGGCTGCATTGACCAGTAAATTCATAAACACCTGATTTAGCTGGTAGGGAAGGCATCTTACTTGGGGGAGTTCACCAAACTCCTTGACTATGTGCGCTTTGTATTTGATTTCACTGTTAACAATATTGAGGGTACTTTCAAGTCCCTGATGTAAATCTGACCATTGCCATACATCATCGCCACCGCCAAGATGAGAGAAGCCTTTAAGATCTTGTATAATTTTTTTTACCCGTGTTGTGCCTTCCTGAGATTCCTCCAATACATCCAGAACATCAGTCTTTAAATACTCTAAATCTGTCTGTTGTTTAAAGATTTTAATTTCTGCAAAAGCCTCTTTGTCTATACAAAGGGCTTCCGCTTTTTCATAAATACTCAACAATGTCAATAAATCAGCTACATAATTTCTTAACGATCCGAGATTGGAATTTATATAGCCTATGGGGTTGTTGATTTCATGCGCAATGCCGGCAGCCAATTGACCAATGGATGCCATTTTTTCGGATTGCACCAGATGTATTTGGGTTTCTTTTAATTGACTGATCAGCTGCAATTGTTGTGTTTTTTCAAATTCCAGAGTTTGATTAATTTTGATCAGTTCCTGTGTGCGCTTTTTAACTTCGATTTCCAATTGTAAATTACTGCGAGCAAGTATTATTTCAGCGTGTTTTTGTGCAGTAATATCCATGCCGCACCCCATTAAGCCGGCAAAGCTTCCGTTTTTTCGAACTCGGGGTGCTGCTGTTTCGTAGATCCAGGTGATTTTCTCATCGGCAGACAGTAAGCGATATTGTATTTTGAATTTGGTACGCTCTATAGCCGCTCGGCTATAAGTTTGAGTGACTTTGTCCCTATCCTTTGGATGTATCGCATTTAGCCATTGTTCGCGACTGGGAGTAGTGGTTGGTAAATTAAATGTAGCCAACCAAAAATGATTGCAAAAAATCGGCACATGATCTGCGTTGGTAATCCAGATTAATGCCGAAATATTTTCTGCCAATTCCTTAAAACGATTTTCACTTTCGCGCAAAGCTGAGTACAGATTACTTTGCATAATTTCATGGTGTTCTTGTTTATCGAAGCTGATTTTCGAGGCATCAATATTGTTAATTAGGCTAAGCACCATTTTTTTGTCTGTATTGAGGATATGATGGTAAAGCCAGTTGATCACGTAGTCCATTAAGCCGTTGGCAATAGAGCTACTGTCAATTTGAACTTCGTGTTGAATCTGAATCATTTTTTCTACAAATTTTTGATGCTCGGCTTTATGTTTGTTATACAAAGTTAGGTTGTAGTTGGCCGTTATCATAAAGTGGCCCCCATTATCCAGACAAATAATGCTTTAATTTAAGATAGAGCCCTGTTCGCACTCCAGCTGAATGGCGCTGTCCCAACTTTCATACGGGAACAGATGCTTCTGTCGCCCCGTATTTATCTACGATCTTTGCCCCGCCGC
>CANNNV010000109.1 GCA_947506155.1 Methylococcaceae bacterium | reverse complement strand
TCAATCAGCATATGGCGTTTATGCCTATCTACTCGCGGATCTTTAAGCGACGAAAAGGCTTCCTGTAAACTTAATGCCATGATTAACTACCCTAAAAAACTGAGTATTATGACTGATTTTTAGGCTAATTTATATGCGGTTGCCCTGCAAGTCGTGGGCATCACGATTTATTTTTTGGTTTTTTGCTATGGCTTTCATTTTCTAGCATGACTTATCAATGCGATAAAATAAACGATTTTCGTAGTGTTACGTAATCATACGTATAGTTGCGTAATGACCCTGACCCTATGATTCCGTGCCATTGAGCTCTCACTAGCCTCGTAACTACGTTGCCCCACAAAATATTTTCACTGGAAATAACAGGACAAATTAATGACTAGACAGCCCGCCGTAGCAGATTCTTTTTATCCAGCAAATTCTGAGCAACTTCATTTGATGCTGAGTCAGTATTTAAGTGACGCAGCACCAGATGAAAAATTGCCTAAGGCTATCATCGTGCCTCACGCCGGCTACATCTATTCCGGTTCAGTTGCTGCAACCGCCTACGCACGCTTACAAAAAGCCCATAACCTTATAACTCGGGTTGTGCTTATCGGCCCTTCTCATCGCGTGGCTTTCAGGGGACTGGCCGTGAGCCGAGCGGAGAGATTCACCACGCCTTTCGGTGATGTCCCTGTAGATCAGGGAGCGGTGAGGACTTTACTTCAGCTACCGTTTGTCGAATACATTGAACATGCACACACGTATGAACACAGCCTGGAAGTACAACTACCTTTTTTACAGGAGGTACTAGATAATTTTGAAATTGTGCCTATTGTTACTGGCGACGCAACGCCGGAACAAGTCAGTCAGGCACTTGATTCACTCTGGGGTGGTGATGAAACGCTGATAGTTATCAGTTCTGATCTGAGTCACTACCATGATTATAAAACAGCTCAGCAGCTGGATAGCTCAACCAGCCAAATCATAGAACAACTACAATACGAGCAGCTTTACTCTGACTCCGCCTGCGGCAAAGTGCCGATCAGTGGGTTGTTAAAACTGGCACGAGAAAAGTCATTGTCAGTGACCACCATTGACCTGCGCAATTCCGGTGATACGGCAGGAGATAAAAATCGTGTAGTGGGCTACGGTGCTTATGTCATTAACTAAAGCGAATCAGCAGTTGCTGCTAAAGTTGGCGAAAAACTCCATTCAGCATGTCTTTAAAACAGGACGGCCACTAAAAATCAACCTGAACGATTATCCAGCGGAATTGACAGAACGACGGGCCACGTTTGTAACCTTGCAGATACATCATCAATTACGTGGCTGCATCGGTATGCTGGAACCTGTCAGGCCACTGGTCGAGGATATTGCCGAAAATGCGTTTTCAGCGGCCTTTAAAGATCCGCGTTTCCCTCCACTAAAAACCGATGAACTAGATGAGCTAGATATTCATTTGTCTATACTCACGCCCGCTGAACCCATATTATTTAACTCAGAACAAGACTTAATTTCTCAATTAAAACCAGGTATAGACGGGCTGATTTTAGAAGAAGGTCACCGCCGTGGGACTTTTCTGCCTTCGGTCTGGGAGTCATTACCCGAGTCCAAGCAGTTTTTGCGGCATTTAAAACAAAAAGCAGGATTACCCTCGGACTACTGGTCCAAAAATATCCACATTTACCGTTACCAAGCCGAAGTCATAGGCTGAAAAACAGTAAACACCTCATAGAAAAAATTCAAGTTCACTGAGCTGCTGATCTAACCAGACTAAAATATCCTTGCCCTTACCAACGCTGTTTTGATCAAAGTCAGGAACTTGGATTTGAGTTAAGGTCGTCCAGCGGGACAGTCGATTTTTTAGCTGTCCTTGTTCGCTGACCGTAAAATGATAGCGTTGCGTTAGTTGTCCAAACAAAGCGGATTCAGGCACGGTTATCAGTGTCGCTAGATGACTTAACTCTGTTAGCAATATTTCAAGTGTTGCGATATGTGCAGCTATTAATAAAGCAACCTGCTTGGGCTGGATGTTTTCCGCAGGTGATAATTCATTATCCGAAATAATCTTCAGGCAGTGGATAAGCTCACCCGATGAAAAACGTATTGCTGTTTCATAAAATGCCGAAGCTTCCATATCGCAAAGGTATTGGGAGTCATATACCAGCTGTGGTCTTGACACGGTTTGCAGGCCGGCGGTAGGACAAGAGGGCGTAAAAACCAGCGGGGGATAATAGCTTTTTCTGCTGTCAACATCGGTAATTCTATCGATTAAAAACAGTTGGCCCACGTCATGATATTTATGTCCTGCGATTCCGATATTCACCAGCACAGGATGTTCAACAGCAGCAAGCAAGGCTTGGGTATAAGCCACGCCAGCCGCCATCGCACTTTTTCCCAGTCCGGTTACCGTCAGACAAATAGCCTGGTTAACATAAGCTGCAAACGGCTGGATGGTCGTGATTTTTTTTAACTTGAAATGCTCGACCAGCGGTTTGGCCTCGCAAGACAAGGCCGTGTAGATGAAAATTTTGGCGTGCATGTTTATTAAGTATCGAAGTTAAAAGCAAAAGAGTGTCGGCTAGGGTAACGTATTAGCCTACACTTTTTCCACATCAAATACCGTACCACGAACAGCGATGACTTTTACCCGAGTGTTAATATCGCAATCCTGACCGTGTACTTTCCAGATGGAATCATCTACTTTTATTTTTCCCTCACCGTTTTCTATCGGTTTATACAAGCTAAAAACTCTGCCGATGTATTGCTCGCCCCGCCTATTCAATAAGGGATGGTCCGTAGCTATCAGACGTTTTTTACCGTAACGTTTCCAGAAGGCGATAGCAACAATCGATAATATCGAAAAAATTAATACCTGCCACTCGCTATCGATGTCAGGTATCAGCAACAGCAGACAGCCGGTTATAAAACCTGAAGCAGCCATCCACAGAAAGAAAAATCCGGGAGATAGCAGCTCCAACACAAGCAGCATCAGTGCCAATACCCACCAATTCCAGAAAACAAACTCTAATTCAGCCATGTCAGCTTTTTTTAGTCATGGCTTCTTTAGCCAGTTCGCTAATACCACCAAGAGCGCCAATCACACTCGACGCATCCAGCGGCATAAAAACCAGCTTGCTATTGTTAGCGGAAGCGATCTCTTTCAACGCCTCTATGTATTTTTGCGCAACAAAATAGTTGATGGCCTGTACATCGCCTTTACTGATCGCATCCGAAACCATTAATGTTGCACGAGCTTCAGCCTGAGCTAGGCGTTCTCGTGCATCAGCATCGCGGTAAGAGGCTTCTTTTCGGCCTTCCGCCTCCAGGATAGCCGCCTGCTGTGCACCTTCTGCACGCAAAATTTCGGATTGTCTTAAGCCTTCAGCCTCCAGTATCGAAGCGCGTTTTAAACGCTCAGCCTTCATTTGTCTTCCCATGGCTTCAACCAGATCTTTGGGTGGTGCTATATCCTTTATTTCAATCCGGGTCACTTTAATACCCCAGGGCGTCGTTGCATCGTCTACCACAGACAATAATCGTGCATTGATGTCATCACGACGCGAGAGCAATTCATCCAAATCCATCGACCCCATGACCGTACGAATATTGGTCATCACCAAATTCAGTATCGCCCAACCCAGTTGGCTAACTTCATAGGCAGCTTTGGCGGCATCCATAACCTGATAAAAAATCACCCCGTCCACGGTTACCATCGCATTATCTTTGGTAATAACTTCCTGCGAAGGCACGTCCATCACCTGCTCCATCATCACCATCTTTTTGCCGATGTTATCGATAATCGGCACGATAATATTCAAACCGGGCGTCAGCGTATTAGTATACTTACCGAAACGCTCGACTGTATATTCCATACCTTGTGGAACTGATTTGACACTCATAAATACTATCAAGACAGCAAAAACCAATAATGCTAAAACAAAACCACCCATAGAACCTCCTGATTTTTTTGACACGGAATGTGTCGACTTCAGCCGATTTAACTATTTTTTGTCAGTTCATTAAACAAGCAATAGTAACAATTTAAAGTAAAACCGTTAAAATGAACCTGTGGTATGTTGCAAATAGCCACGTAACTCATAATAATATAAATCTATCTAAATGTAAGTTAACGAGTAATTATAATGCTGATAACCGTCGCTTTTCACACTGGAATCTGGACCCTAATTTTTTTTATTGTCGGAATGATTAAGCCCAAATGGCCTTTATTCTTTTTGAAAAAACCGGACAGATTTTTAATCCTGATTATATCAACCATCTTGTTTATGATTTGCGCGACCCTTTATGGTGAAGGCAATCGGCAAGCTAAACTGGAACAGGCCCCTAAAGAGGCCGTGTCTCAAAGTCCCGATGCCTCATCAATTCCTGTCCCGGTACCTGATCTACCCGCAGCCAAAACAGACGCGCCGAAAATCTAACGCTGGAACAACGTGATAACATTAGTCAAAGCTCTGACTGCACAGGTGCTGGGTTTGATGCTTACAAGCACTCTAACCTTACTGTCGCCTGCGTTGCTTCACGGCCCGGGCTATTTAGTGCTGCTGCAAGCGGCTGCGGCTGCCTTATGCTCCTATATATTGCGCCAACCCTACTGGTGGGTACCTATCCACTTACTGTTTGTACCAAGCGCAATGATAATGTTCACCCTGCAACTGCCTCCTGGGTTGTATCTGCTCGCACTGCTACTGCTGGCACTGGTGTTCTGGGGTACGGTTCAGGGTGATGTACCACTATTTTTGTCTTCTGCCGCCGTAGCGAATGCGATAGCAGCTATTATTGAACGAGAAAATGCTCAGTCATTCGCAGAACTCGGTGCCGGGGTTGGCTCTGTAGCGGTACCGCTGGCTCAAAATTTACCGATCATCGTCAAGGCTTGGGAACGTGCGCCATTGCCTTGGCTAATCATGGCGTGGCGTTGCCGCAAGCTGCCCAATCTGTCCGTAAAGCGCGCCAGCTTATGGGACGGCAATCTAGCCGGTTATAATATCGTCTTTGCGTTTTTGTCCCCAGCCGTCATGGCAGATCTGGGGCAAAAAATCAGTGGTGAAATGCTCCCCGGCAGCTTGTTTATTTCATCATGCTTCCCCATACCAGATTGGCACGCAGAATCGCTAGTAACGCTTAAAGACCGACGCCGCACCACACTTTTTTGTTACCGGCTATAGCAGCTCAAATCCCCGCAATAAATCCCACCGCTTCAATACCTGCAATCGCGCAACGCTCGTCCTGATCGGAAATATCGCCACTGATACCCACGGCACCAATTAAATTGTTTTTGGTATCACGTATCAGCACGCCGCCCGGAACCGGCATTATTTTTCCTTCTGCCATCGTTATTAAGGCATTCATAAAATCCGGTCTTTCCACGGCCACCCCGGCTAAACTGCGTGAAGATATGCCCATGCTGACGGCACCCCAAGCTTTTGCTGTGGCAATCTGCTGCCGGATCATGGTCGCACCATCTTCTCGTTGCATAGCTTTTAAGTGCCCAGCATCATCTAAAACCACTACGGTAATCGGCTCCATGTTTAACTTGCGAGCTTTGTTCGTCGCGGCATTGATTATGATATTGGCTTTTTCAAGTGTTAATGATTTCATCTAAAACTCTCTTGTTGTTAATATTTTTTGTTATTTCAATAGCGGCAACAACTGTAGCCATACCTTGTCGGCAATCACCAACTGACCTTTGGCATTGGGATGCAAACCGTCGTGTTGCATCATGCCTTTAGTCAAAGCCACATCTTCCATAATAAAAGGCACATAAGTGACGCCTAATTCCTTGGCTAATTGCACGTAAATAGTAGAGAAATTTGTAATATAGCGCTGACCGTAATTAGGCGGAATTTTCATGCTCAACAACAATATCTTGGCGCCGACAGCCTGTGCGCGGTGGACAATCTCGGCCAGATTACTTTTTATCAACGCCGGCGGTAAGCCGCGCAAACCGTCATTAGCCCCCAACTCAATAATAACGACATCGGGCTTATGTGCGGTTAAGGCTCGATCTATTCTGGCTAAACCGCCAGCTGTTGTATCACCACTAATGCTTTCGTTATGGAGGATGTGAATAGCGCGCTGTTCATCCAATTTTTTCTGCAATACCGCCACCCAGCCTTGTGCCACTTCAATTCCATAGCCAGCACTGATACTATCTCCCAATACAACTATCGATTTGGCCATAGCGGTCATCGACATGAATGAAATTATTACGGCAACTAAAATACGGGGCATTATGCAATCTCAATCATTAAACAACATTCACCGGATCAGCTCCCGGCAAACTTCCGCCATTCCAGGCATTATTCTAACGGAAAATCTAGGTAAATCAGTAATTACCTCAGATGGAATGCTGCATATATT
The DNA here is from genome assembly GCA_947506155.1 of Methylococcaceae bacterium. Classification (GTDB taxonomy): domain Bacteria; phylum Pseudomonadota; class Gammaproteobacteria; order Methylococcales; family Methylomonadaceae; genus Methylobacter_A. The sequence continues at coordinate 3,700 of CANNNV010000109.1, read as the reverse complement.
GTCATCCATAAATTTGATAATCAAATCTGGTGAGAGTATTGCGATCATCGGCGAGTCAGGTTCAGGTAAATCAACTCTCATTAGTCTGCTGGCCGGCTTGGATACACCAACTATGGGATCTATCCGTTTGAATGGCAAATGTTTAACCTCGATGAACGAAGACGGCAGGGCAGGGCTGCGCAATGAACTGATAGGGTTTGTGTTCCAGTCCTTTCAATTACTGCCCGGACTGACCGCGCTGGAAAACGTGATGTTGCCCTTGGAATTACGCGGCGATAAACACGCTAAAACTTTAGCTACCGAATTATTGGCTAGAGTCAACCTATCACACCGTTTAGATCATACCCCGCAAAAATTATCAGGCGGTGAGCAACAGCGTGTAGCACTGGCCAGAGCTTTTGTCACTCGCCCAGCGATTTTGTTTGCCGACGAGCCAACAGGTAACCTCGATAGCAAAACCGGCGCGACCATTATAAACTTGCTGTTTGATCTTAATTTGGAAAACCACACCACCTTAATTTTAGTCACTCATGACCAAGCCTTGGCGGCACGTTGCCAGCGCACTATTAAATTAGATGCTGGACACATGGTAACTGACTAATGTCACGTTCGTCTAATGAAAAAGCATAGTGGTTGATATATAACTTATTTTTATGGAACACATATGACACGTTTTAATTTAGCTTTACGATTGTTATGGCGTGACAGCCGTTCCGGTGAATTGACCATCCTGGTATTGGCCCTGATTATTGCGATCACCAGCTCAACGACTACAGCACTGTTTGCAAATCGTCTGCAAAATACCATGACCACTCAAGCGGCAGAATTTCTGGCAGCGGACTTGGTTATTTCTAGTCCAGCTGAGATTGCTGCCGATTGGCTGAATAAAGCGATGCAACTAGGGCTATCCCAGGCACAAACAATTGAATTTTCGAGTGTATTAATTGAGCATGACGAGCTATTACTGGCAGGCGTTAAAGCAGTCAGTTCTGCTTATCCCTTACGCGGTTTTTTAAAAACTGGACTATATACCGAAGCAACTGACACATTAACTGAAACTATCGCACACACCGGTCCCACGCCTGGAAACGCCTGGGTTGAAAATCGCATCTTGTCAGCGCTTAAACTTAAAGTCGGTGATACCTTACAAGTCGGAGAAAAACACCTGATCATCAGCCATATTATTAGTTATGAACCCGACAAGCGCGGTGATTTTTACAGCTTTTCCCCGCGTGTGATGATGAATACCGATGATTTACAGGCTACCGGCATTTTGCAACCGGGCAGTTTAGTGCATTATTTTTTTCAATTCGCCGGTGACAGCAAAGCCTTGACTGAATTTAATCGCTGGATCAAGCCACAATTAAATCCGTCTCAGCGCATCATGGACATACATGAAGACCGCCCGGAACTGGGTGCTGCCCTGGAACGCGCGGAACGCTACCTGAGTTTATCAAGTATTATTGTGATTTTAATTTCCGGCGTGGCGATTGCGATGGCGTCCCGTCGTTATACCGAGCGCCATTTTAATACGATTGCTATTTTACGTTGTCTGGGCTGTAAACAGAATGAAATACTCTGGTTATACACTAGTCAGTTTGTCGTATTGGGTTTATTTGCCAGCGCTGTAGGCTGTCTGCTGGGCTGGTTTGCACAGGAAGCGTTGTTCCATATATTAAGACCGCTGTTGCCTTCGCAGGTTGCTGATCCAAGTGTACTCGCAGTTTCTTTCGGGTTTATTATTGGTATGGCCGTTTTATTGGGTTTTGCGCTACCACCTTTATTACGCCTTAAACAGGTTTCCCCGTTGCGGATATTGCGCCGCGAACTGGAGCCATTGCCCAGTAGTGCATGGCTGATTTACGGTTTGGCTGGCAATATGATAGCCGCATTGATCTGGCGTTATACCGAGGATGTTAAAATGACAGCGACAATTCTGGGCGTTGGCTTTAGCGTCTTGCTAGTGCAAGGTTTAATTGTCTTTATGGCGCTACGATTTAGTCAGCGATTGTTGCCACATCTCAACCTGATCTGGCGTTTCGGCTTGCAGGGTTTATTAAAAAATACACGAGCTAGCGTCAGCCAAATACTGGCTTTCAGTCTTACGCTGGCGGCGATGACACTGAGCTTTAATGTGCATAATGATTTGATCAATGACTGGCAGCAGCAGTTACCTGCTAATACGCCCAATTATTTTGCGCTGAATATTTTTCCTGAGCAACAAGCCAACGTTCAACAAGACCTGCAACAACAAAAAATCAATAGCAGTCAGTTTTATCCAGTGATCAGAGGCCGTCTGGTCGCCATCAATAACACCCCGGTACAAAAAGTTGTTAGTAAGGACAGTCAGGGCGAAAGCGCCACGCATCGCGAGTTAAGTTTGACGTGGGCTCAAGAACTACCTGAAGATAACAAAATAATCGCCGGAAACTGGTGGCAAGAACCGCAAGCCGGTCTGGTTTCTATCGAGCAAAAATTAGCCCACAGTCTAAAAATAAACATGGGCGACTCATTAAGCTTTACCGTCGGCAGTCAGCAATTTAATGCTACCGTTGCCAATATCCGTGAGCTTCGGTGGGATACCATGAAACCGAATTTTTACATGACATTTTCTCCCGGTACGCTAGATAATTTTCCCAGTACGTTTATCACCAGTTTTTATTTGCCCGAAAGCCAAAAATATTTTTTAAATGACCTGATCAAAAAATACCCTAGCACCACGGTGCTGGAAGTTGATTTGATCTTACGCCAACTTAAAACTATCATGGGTCAATTAACAGCAGCGATTAATTATCTACTGTACTTTGCGCTGTTAGCGGGATTTATGGTATTGTTTGCAGCCGTTTATGCGTCTTTGGATAACCGTATCCACGAGGCTGCGTTGATGCGAACATTAGGTGCTAAGCGTTTGTTTTTAAGAAAAATCCATCTCATCGAATTTAGTATGCTGGGGCTGATTTCCGGCTTGTTAGCTATTGTCATCTCAGAAACTGTACTTTATGCTTTGTACGCCCAAGTTATGCAATTGGAATATCGCAGTCATTTTTATTTATGGATTGGTGTGCCGCTAATCGGTACTTTGCTTGTGAGCTTGACGGGTTGCTGGGGAGTAAGAAAGGTGATTAATAAATCACCACTGCAGGTTTTAAGAGAACTATAATTTTACCTGTTTTTCTGGCAATTATTATCACAGAGTAGCGTAAAAACCCGTCGTTCAGGACGGGGATGTAAGCGGCTCAATTCTACTTGCTTCATAATACACGGCTTGTTAAAATTATTCGCAGTTGCTATCAGAGAACGCTTTAGGCTCGCTCTACGACGGTAATTTAGTTTTTAAAATAAAGACTTCAAGATCACTTTCAGCAAAAACCAAGCGATAGGTGGAAGTCTGACTACTCGATTAAATTAGTAACTGTCGGATAGACGGGGCTAGTCTGTGAAGTGAACGGTGCAGTAATGTCGTCAGCAGCAAAAACCAGTGAGCAGTAGGATACATACTCACTCCTAGGAAACTAGGAATCCCCTTCCTTTAGGTGGGGGAGGATGTCAATGGGTAGAACCGAATATCAACTATTCTGCGAAAAAATTAAAAGGTAATAAATGTCAATCACCCCGCCCTGAAGGGCGGAGCTTGTAAAAGCTAGGTTGACCAGACTAAGCGCTAACACAGTGCTACGATTACAACGGGTCGTTAAGACTT
>CANNNV010000108.1 GCA_947506155.1 Methylococcaceae bacterium | reverse complement strand
TGCCGCTTGCAGAGCTTGGGACTAAGGAAGCATCCCAAGGTGCGTCTTGTACTTCTGTGCAACGTAGTACCGATGTTTTGGCACTTAGCCTGGTCAATCCGAGCTTGAGATGTTTTTCAAGCTCCGCCCTTCAGGGCGGGGTAATTGACGACTGAGACGGCTATAGAGTAAATAATTACGTAAAATGTTAAAAAAATATTGACGATATGAGAAAGCATCGTTATTATAGACAGCTCTTCAAGGGTGGTTATTAATAGCCAACCAACAAAAAGAAGATTATCGGGGTATAGCGCAGTTTGGTAGCGCGCCTGCTTTGGGAGCAGGATGTCGGGAGTTCGAATCTCTCTACCCCGACCAATTTTGGCGCTTGTAGCTCAACCGGATAGAGCACCGGCCTTCTAAGCCGGGGGTCGCAGGTTCGAGTCCTGCCAAGCGCACCATTTATAGAACACCCCATATTATGGTGATCGTAGCTCAGTTGGTAGAGTCCCGGATTGTGATTCCGGTTGTCGCGGGTTCGAGCCCCGTCGTTCACCCCATTAAATTCAAAATTCTTACTCTTTAGCTGAAATTAATATTTCTCTATAAAGTACAGCAACTGTCAAGCTTAGCCTTAGATCATATTACCCCCTAAAATTTCCAGTTTATTACGCATTTTCGTACTGTAGCCGATATTCCCAGCCCGAAATAAGCATATCTAATTTTTTAACTTTGCCTGTTCGTTGATGAACCGGCTGTTACAAATCGATACGCATGGTTTTTACGGCTTCCTTACTGAGGCAGGGCAGGGCGCTTATCGCTTCCCTAAGCTTGTTTTCCCAGCAGCGGCGAAGTTGCAGCAAATAATCATCGTCGCCATCGAAGCAATAATACTCCTCACAGCTAAAACTGTTTTTGCGATAAATCAGCATTTCTACCGGTGGCCCGACACTGGCATTGCTGCGAATCGTGGAATCCATAGACACTAGGCAGCAGCGTGCTGCTTCGTCGATGGACGTATTCAATTTAAGAAAACGGTCCAGTATCGGCTTGCCATATTTGCTCTCGCCTATCTGTAAAAACGGCGTATTGGCTGAACTGGTAATGTTGTTGCCTTCCGCATAAATCATATAAGCACCGTGTGGCTCATCACCGATCTGGCCGGCTAAAATAAAACTGGCCGAGGGATTGAAGGCCGATTGTCCTTCTGAGGTGAGGTGCTGCTTTTGTTTTTCGACACTGACATGGCCCAGATAGGCGGCAGCCTCGGATAAACATTCCACATTATTGATATTGACGCCCGTATTCTTGATTTTATCCCGGTGCAGTTGCTCTAAAACGGCCTGGGTGGTTGCAAGATTACCGGCACACAGTAAAACAATCTTGCGGTCGTCGTTGGTTTTAAATGCATGCATTTTGCCGTAGGTACTGACGTTATCAATACCCGCATTGGTTCTCGAGTCCGAAACCAGAATAAGTCCTTCATCTATAGACGCTGCGATACAATAAGTCATAGTAATTCGTTGGTTGTTATTAAAATATTTTCGAGGCATTATACAGCAAAGCAGCGCCGTCCATGTTGCTCGAAATACATCAAGATGTCATTCCAATCTGAGTACATCCACCGACACCGACAGGGTATGCGGACCGCCTCCGAAGGCGATGCCTTTCAGCGGCGTAACATCGGTGTAATCGCGGCCCCAAGCCAAGGTAATATGCTGGTCAAAGGGCAGTTTATTATTGGTCGGATCGAACTCCAACCAACCGCTACCCGGCACATAGACCGCAAACCAGGCATGCGACGCATCTGCGCCGATTAGACGTTGCGTGCCGGGTTCAGGCTGGGTTTCCACATAACCACTGACGTAACGCGCAGCAAGACCCATAGCACGCAAGCAGCCTATCGCCAGATGCGCAAAATCCTGACAAACGCCCCGGCGAAAATGCATCACGTCGGATAATGGCGTCGCAATCGTGGTAAAACTCGGATCGTAAGTAAAGTCCTGATAAATACGCTGCATCAAATCGGCTACAGCCTGTACCAGCGGTCGACCGGGTTTAAAAGAACTTTGTGCGTAATCGGCTAGTTCGGGGCCAGAAATCACCATCGGCGAGTCAAGTAAATACAGCTTCGTATCCAGCAACTCATCATTTAAATATTGCGGTTGATGCTGGCTTTGTTCTTGCGTAGATCCGAAGAAAGATTGCTGTTGAGACTGACTTTGCTGCTGTATTTTACCCGGCGCGGCTTGCAACTGGTCACGCACGTGCTCCCAGCTCAGCTTATTGGCCAAATCATCGCTACTTTTCCTCGGAAAGACCGTGACATCACTGGTTGCGGTGACCACCAGCCGTTGATGCGCCTGTTGTACTGCGAAATAAGTGACCCGGTTGCCAAAGAAATCGAAGCGCTCGTTAAAGTCGCTAGGCTCCGGACTAATGTCAAAGCGGCAGCTGTGACATTGCTGGCGCCAGAAATTCCGAGGCTGCAACCGGGCTTCATTCTGGCACAGGCCGACCAGCTGGCTGTACTGATAAACAGTGCTGTGGGTAATACGGTATTTCACAGTTCATCCTCGGGCTGAATTGGCGTCATAACTTGCGGCGCTTGCGAGTGGCTAAAATACGCTTGCGCGATAACGTCATAAAGCTGCCATAACTTTTCCGTCATCGCCGACAAAACATTTTCCAGTTCCGTGTAAACGCCGGTATCGTCGTCGACTTTAACCAATTCCAGTACCTTCAGCAAGCGTAAGTCGGTGTAGGCCCTGAGTATCAACCGTTCTTCTTCGCTCAGCTGCCGATTGCCGCGCTCTCTGGGCAGCGCAGCGATATGGACAGACAGTTGGTGCAACTGATAGGCCAATGACCGTGGATGGCTTTCATCCAGCAGCAATAATTCCAGCACCATAGGCAACTGGATAAAGGAGCGGTAGCGACGCCGATAAATGCTCAGACTATCGGTGGTGATCAACACCGCTTCCAGCAACTGGTTTTGCGGCGTGATCTCATGACGCTGCACCAGGGTGGCGCGTAGTAAACTGACCAAGGCCAATGCACGCTCCAGGCGACGACCACTGTCGAGCATCAGCCATCCTGCTTCTCGGGTCATGCTTTCGGTCGTCAGGCCTATAAATGCGACGAAATTGGTAATTAAATCATCCAGCGGTTTTTGCAGTTGCTCCAGGTCACAGTCGCCATTTACGACTCGCTGTTGCCAGCGCCGATGAATATTATCGACGCAACGCCAGGTGTCCTGAGACCAAACATCGCGAATACTGTAAGCCGTCTGAAAAAAGGCCTGAATACTGGCTGCCAGTGTGCCGGCCCGATGGGCATTTTTAGCCAAGGCCAGCACTTCCTGCTGCAGATCTTTTAACAAGCTGGTATTGCCACGGATGAAGCCGGGATAGGTGCCGGTGACTTGAGTCAGCGCACCTAATAAAACATTCAAGTACCGGCTATCAGCTGGGTCTTTAGGTTCCTGGTTTTCGGATAGTTTGAGCAATATAATCCGTAGCAAGTGAGTAGCTGCGGTGATGCGCTCCAGATGCCTGCCTACCCAAAACAGGTTATCCGCAGCGCGACTGGTTAAGGGTTCTGTGACCGCAGACAAGACTATATCCCTGCCGGGCAAAGACCATAAACTGACCTGCTGGTCCGGTTCGTCGGCTAATACCCAGGTGTCCTTACTGATTCCTCCCGCTTGGTTAGAAACAATGAAATCGTCCGGCCGGCGGGCAACCCGCGTCAGGCCGCCAGGCATGACTTGATAGTCATCGCCACTGGCAACCACAAAGCTGCGCAATACTGCAAACCGAGGTTCTATCTGCCGATCAGTAAATGCGGGTACTGTGGAAAAACTGACTAATTCTTGCCCCACATAACCATGCGGCTTGGCAATAATCGCGGCGCGTAAATGTTCCTTTTCTTTAGCGCTCAACAAGCCGCCAAAAACGGCATGATTGCCCGATGTGCGATTGATCGGTTTGATGATAAGACGATCCAGGTTTTGCAAGACAAAATCCCGTTCGCGCCGCTGCCCGCACCACCAGGTCGCAACCGAAGGCAGCAGCAGCTCCTCATTTAAGAAATACTTCGATAGTCTCGGTAAAAACGCCAGTAATCCTGAATTCTCCAGCACACTGCTGCCCAACGGATTGGCAATTGCCACGTTGTTTCGTCGCACGGACTCCAGTAGTCCGGCAACCCCCAGTCTGGACGCGCTACGCAATTCCAACGGATCGCAGAAAGAATCATCGACGCGACGCAAAATAACGTCGACCGGTTGCAATCCATCCAACGATTTAAGCCAAACCCGGCCATCACGCACCGTCAGGTCATCACCCTGAACCAGCGAAAAGCCCAGATAAGAGGCTAAATAGGCGTGCTCAAAATAGGTTTCATTAAGCGATCCGGGCGTCAGTATGACTATCCGGGGATCTTCTTTGTTATGCAGGGCAAGATCCGCCAGTCCCTTACGTAGCGACTTGAAAAAACCCGAAAGCCGATGCACTTGGGTTTCCCGAAAAACATCCGGCAGCACCCGCGCCATCACAATGCGATTTTCCAGCGCATAGCCAAGGCCTGAAGGTGCCTGACTTCTATCATTCAACACCCACATGCGGCCATTATGGCCACGAGCAAGATTGGCCGAGTATACCGTCAACTGGTGTTTCCGCTTGGGTAACACATTTACACAGGCATGCAAGAAGCCGTCGTGCGCCAATACCAGCTCTCTGGGTAGTAAGCCTTTTTTCAGCAGGGTTTGTGCGCCATAAAGATCGTTTAGAATCAGGTCAAGTAATTCGGCACGCTGCTTCAGACCTGCTTCGACATGCCTCCACTCTTCATTGCTGATCAATAGCGGAACGGGATCAAGCCGCCAGGGCCGGGTCAGCTTCGGGCTGTCGCCGTAAACATTGTAAGTGACGCCATTTTCTCGCAGCAGACGCTGGGCTTCGCGGCGGCGCAGCTCCAGTTGTTCGCCGCCCAGCGTTGCAACAGCTCCCATAAGACGTTCCCAATGAGGCTGTACTTTAGCTTCGTGCCCCGGAGTTTCATTGTAAACGCCAAGCTGGGTGGCATAAAACTGCGCGCCAATATCATTGGCTGATTCGTCCATGTCAGGTTCTTGGTTATTTTTTAATCACGATCAAGACCGTTGCTCAATGTTCTGATAATGTCGCATTGGCTCGCCGATGTAGATTTGTCGAGGGCGGGTGATAATTACAGGCTCACTGCGCAGCATTTCACGCCAGTGCGCCAGCCAGCCTGGCATACGGCCTATCGCAAATAACACCGTGTACATATCGGTCGGTATGCCGGCGGCTCTAAGAATTAATCCGGAATAGAAATCGACATTTGGATACAGTTTCCGGGAAATAAAATAATCGTCTTTCAGGGCGATTTCCTCTAGTTTTCGGGCAATGTCGAACAACGGATCGCTGACGCCGGCTTTGGCGAATAATTTGTCACATTGCTGCTTTAACAAGGTCGCGCGCGGATCGAAATTTTTATAGACGCGATGACCAAAACCCATTAGTCGGCTGGTCGAGTTTTTGTTTTTGGCCTGATTGATAAATTCGGTACCGTCTCCGCCTTCAGCATGGATTTGTTCAAGCATCTGGATGACTTGCTGATTGGCTCCGCCATGGCGAGGACCCCAAAGTGCCGAAATTCCTGATGAAGCCACCGCATAGACATTGGCCATACTGGATCCTGCGGTACGCACCGACGAGGTGCTACAGTTTTGCTCATGGTCGGCATGCAGGATCAGAAACATATCGATGGCTCTGACGATATCGTCATCCAACTGGTAATCCCGTACCGGCGAGGAAAACATCATGTTCAGAAAGTTGCGCACATACTGGAGTTTGTAAGACGGATAAATCAACGGTTCGCCGATGGATTTTTTGTAGGAAAAAGCCGCGATAGTCCGCACCTGGGAAATCAGTTTTATGACTATTTGCTGTTCTGTCGCGCTATCAAGCTGATCGGGAACCGGATAAAATGTCGACAGGGACGCCACCATGGTCGCCAAGATGCCCATCGGATGCGAGCCACGCGGGAAGCCGTTGAAAAAATGGTGCATGTCTTCGTGGATAATCGAGGACTCATTCAGATTGGTTGAAAATGCCTTCAATTGCTGGCTGTTAGGCAATTCACCATTCAGCAGCAAATAGGCAACTTCGACAAAACGCGAATGTTCGGCCAACTCTTCGATTGGATAGCCGCGATAACGCAAGATACCTTTTTCACCGTCTATGTAGGTGATCGCAGATTCACAGCTGGCGGTGTTGCCGTAGCCTTCATCCAGCGTTACGTAACTACTTTCACTGCGCAATTTGGAAATGTCGATGGCTTTTTCGCCTTCAATACCGATCATTGTGGGCAATTCATAATTTTTGTCACCCAGCGTCAATACTGCCGGGGTTAACTTTTTTAATTTATCAGTCATGCGTATCAATTTCCATGGTAGGTCGAGTTAGCGTAGCGTAACCCGACATTTACTGTAGTTTTCTGGTTTTCCAGTTGCGTAGATCGGCGTAACCTAGGGCATGGGTAACCCATGCTATCATGCCTTTCGATGCCGCAAATCCAGGGTAAACGGATATTCGCGGCTAATCTCCTCTATCGGTGGTGCCATCGGTCTTGGTGCGGCATTCGATGAACGCAACAGCTCGCCGGGCGTGTGCCCAAAGTCCCAAAAGCGGTTCACGCGCCTGGCCTCGGCTTCATAACTGTTGACCGGGAATGCATCATAGCTGCGGCCTCCGGGATGGGCGACATGATAAGTGCAGCCGCCTACCGAATGTCCATTCCAGGTGTCGATTATATCAAGCACTAGCGGTACATGCGGAGCAATCGTCGGGTGCAGTGCCGAAGGCGGCTGCCAGGCACGGTAACGCACGCCGGCCACATATTCGCCCTGACGTCCAGTGTTGCGTAACGGTAACCGCCTGCCATTACAAGTTACTACATAGCGGCCTTCGGTAAAGCCGGTCACTTTAATCTGCGCCCGTTCGACCGAAGAATCCACATAACGCGCGGTACCGGAACTGCCGACTTCTTCGCCCAGGACATGCCAGGGTTCGATCGCAAAACGCAGTTCCAGATCGATGCCTTCTACCAGCGTGTTGCCATAACGGGGAAAGCGGAATTCAAAAAACGGGGATAGCCATTCCAGTTGACAACCGTAGCCGGCCTGTTGCAAGTCCTGGCAAACCTGTTTCATATCCTCGTGAACAAAGTGCGGTAACATGAACTTGTCATGCAACTGGGTTCCCCAGCGGATCAACTCATGTTGGTAAGGTTCACGCCAGAACCAGGCGATCAGCGAGCGCAATAATACGATTTGCACCAGCGACATTTGGGCATGCGGCGGCATTTCAAAGGCGCGCAATTCCAGAATTCCCAGGCGCCCGGTCGCGCTATCAGGCGAATACAGTTTGTCGATACAGAACTCGGATCTGTGGGTGTTGCCAGTGATGTCGGTCAGTAGATGTCGCAACAAGCGATCCACCAGCCAGGGCGCGGGCACTTCACCTTTAGGAACTTGCTGAAAGGCAATTTCCAGCTCGTAGAGTTTCTCATCCCTGCCTTCATCGACGCGCGGCGCCTGACTGGTTGGCCCTATGAACATGCCGGAAAACAAATAGGACAAACCGGGATGATGCTGCCAATAGGTCAACAGGCTGCGCAACAAATCGGGGCGGCGCAATAGCGGACTATCGATCGGCGTCTCTGCGCCCATGGTGATATGGTTACCGCCGCCGGTGCCGGTATGACGGCCATCGAGCATGAATTTTTCGGTGCCCAGTCTGACCTGGCGCGCTTGTTCATACAGTATCGTGGTTTTGTCCACCAGTTCCTGCCAGGTTTTCGACGGGTGTATGTTGACTTCGATTACCCCCGGATCAGGCGTGACCATCAAACGCTCGACCCGGTAATCGCGCGGCGGCTCGTAACCTTCCAGCACCACGGGTATAGCCAGGTTTTCTGCGGTGGCTTCGACTGCCGCAATCAGCTCCAGGTAATGTTCCAGTGAAGTCAGCGGCGGTAAGAAAATATGCACGCGGCCGTTACGCGCTTCAACGCAAACTGCGGTATGGGGGACTTCGACCTGAATGGTTTTGTCGTCGCCCAGGTCCTGTTCGGATTGATTTTTAGCTTTTTTCTCAAAATGACTGTAGCGGTGCATCACTTCGCCGTAATAATCGCCCAGTTCTGGCAAGGGTTCGAACAGGCTTTGTTCTTCCTGAGTGTCGCGTTTATCGGGGGCAACCCAAGGCAGGCTGCCCAAGGGCATGCGCATGCCCATCGGCGAGTTGCCGGGTATCAAAAACATCTGGTTGCGACGAAAATCCCAGGGGCCACTTTGCCAGTGCTGATTAACCCAGTCCCATTTGATTGGCAAGGTGTACCCGGCAGGTTTACTTAGGTCGGCATCCAGTTTTTGCGTCAAGGTTTGGCGTTCCAGTGAATCTTTCAGATTGCTAACTGACGGATCGATATTATTCGGCAGCGTCCCTTCTTGCCATAGGTGATAAAAGCTGTCCTCAAAAGCGGTCTTGATATAGCGTGGTTGTAGGCCCAGTCGCAAGGTTAATTGGGTGATAATTGCTTCGGCCTGTTCGGCACTATGGCCGTAGTCGCGGGTAATATCGGCCAGCAACTCCGGATTGCGCCAAATCGGTGTGTTGTCTTTGCGCCAGAATATGCCATATTGCCAGCGCGGCAACGCTTCGCCAGGATACCATTTTCCCTGTCCGTAATGCAGCATCGCGCCTTGTGCAAATACATCGCGCAGCCGTTTGGTCAACTCCTGAGCCCGTTCGCGTTTATGCAGACCATCGGCATCGACATTCCATTCCGCACCTTCCATATCGTCTACCGAGACAAAAGTGGGTTCGCCGCCCATGGTCAAGCGTACATCATCGACCAGCAATTGCCGGTCTACCTGTAATCCCAGCGCATCAATTTGGAACCACTGTTCGTCGGTATAAGGCTTGGTGACGCGCGGATCTTCATGCAGTCTGTGTACTGTGTTGCTGAATTCGAACTCTACTTCGCATTTGTCGGTGCCGCCGGTGACCGGCGCGGCACTAGCAGGATCCGGCGTACATGCCAACGGGATATGGCCTTCTCCGGCCAGTAAGCCAGAGGTCGGATCCAGTCCTATCCAGCCTGCACCGGGGATATAGACTTCGGTCCACGCGTGTAAATCGGTGAAATCTTGTTCGGGACCTGATGGCCCATCTAGCGACTTGATGTCGGCAGTCAGCTGTACCAGATAACCGGAAACAAACCGCGCAGCCAATCCCAGATGACGCAATATCTGCACCAGCAACCAGGCCGAATCACGGCACGAACCGCTGAGTTTGGTCAAGGAGTCTTCACAGCTTTGTATGCCCACTTCCATGCGGATGTTGTAGCCTAAGGTCTGAAAAACCTTGCGATTGACGTCAACCAGAAAGTCATTGATGGTGCGTCTGCTGGTATCGAAGTCGGCCAACCAGTTTTTTAGTAATGGGCCTTGCTCGGTGATTTCCAGATAGGGCTGCAATTCTTTTTGTAACAGTGCATCGTAGTTAAACGGGTAATTTTCCGCGTACTCCTCGACGAAAAAATCAAAAGGATTAATCACCGTCAACTCCGCGATGACTTCAACTTCAACGCTGAGCCTTGTGCACTTTTCTGGAAATACCACCCGCGCCAACAGATTGCCGAACGGATCTTGTTGCCAGTTGATAAAATGGTTTTCAGGTTCGATGCGCAGGCTATAAGCCTTGATCGGGGTCCGACTGTGCACTGCCGGGCGTAATCTGAACACATGCGGCGATAAAGAGATAGATCTATCGAAGTTGTAAACGGTTTTGTGACGGATAGCTACCCGAATGGTCATAATGTTTTCCTTGACGAATATTAAGCGTTACAAAAAATTCTTACTGTTAAGACTTACATTGAGCGGGTACTATCCATAAGAAAGTTGATATATATCTGCCACACTTTGTCCAAAAAGCAACAGAATCTTTTGTCGCAAAGGCGTAAGCCCTTCAATCACATGATACGTCTGCTTTTCTGTAGTAATTTTAAGGCAGTGA
>CANNNV010000107.1 GCA_947506155.1 Methylococcaceae bacterium | reverse complement strand
TCACGGGTTGACCGCTTGGAAAGACAAGCACCTAATTTTTTAAAGATAGCAAACGCAATAGGAGCTGCATGAGTTGGGTTGGCTAACGCCGACGCGCTATCCCTCCCCGACCTAAAGGACGGGGTATCTCGCGCAAAAATTGATGAATACATAGTCTATTTGATCATTTCGACCGGTACGATGAGCAAAAAAATGGCATAATCAGCGGATCCAGAAAAAGAACTCATGCGCAAAATTCGACTGACAAAAAATTGGAGACCATCAGGAATGAAAGCAATTATCCTTGCCGGAGGCCTAGGCACACGGATCACTGAAGAGACATCAACCCGGCCTAAGCCTATGGTTGAAATTGGCGGCAAGCCGATACTTTGGCATATCATGAAAACCTATTCAGCTCACGGCATACACGACTTTATTATTTGTTGCGGCTATAAAGGCTATGTCATCAAGGAATATTTTGCCAACTACTTTTTGCATATGTCCGATGTCACATTTGACATGCAAAGCAATCAGATGGAAGTCCATCATCGCAATGCTGATCCCTGGAGGGTAACGCTGCTGGACACCGGCGAAGAAACCATGACCGGCGGTCGCTTGAAGCGTGTTACCGATTATGTGCAAGGAGAAGATTTTTGCTGTACCTATGGTGATGGTATTGGCAACGTGGATATTACGGCCCTGTTGGCGTTTCATAAACAACATGGCAAATTAGCTACATTGACCGCAACACAACCACCGGGACGTTTTGGCGCACTCCACTTAAACGGGACGGATGTCGTTAGCTTTCAGGAAAAGCCGCAAGGCGATGGGAGTTGGATTAACGGAGGTTTCTTTGTGCTCTCGCCTGAAATACTCAATTACATTAAAGACGATCGTACGGTTTGGGAGTCTGAACCCATGGAACAACTGGCCAGAGAAGGTCAAATGGCCGCCCACTTTCATTACGGCTTTTGGCAGCCTATGGATACTTTGCGCGATAAAATTCATCTTGAAAACTTATGGGCTAGCGGAAAAGCACCGTGGAAAATATGGTAAATCCTTCATTTTGGACAGATAAAGTCGTACTGCTAACCGGACATACCGGCTTTAAAGGTAGCTGGCTGTCTCTGTGGTTACAGTCCATGGGCGCAAAAGTCATCGGTTATTCGTTAGCACCACCTACCAACCCAAGCTTATTTGTTGCGGCAAAGGTTAAGGATGGAATGGTTAGCATTGAATCAGATATTCGAGACTTTACTGCGCTTTTGGCCGCTTTTAAAAAACATCGCCCAGAAATTGTCATTCACATGGCTGCTCAGCCTTTGGTCCGCTACTCCTACGCCAATCCAATAGAAACCTATTCCACCAACGTGATGGGTACGGTGCATTTACTCGAAGCCGTGCGTCAATGTGAGACGGTGCGTGCCGTTGTCAATATTACCAGCGACAAATGTTACGAAAATAAGGAATGGTCCTGGGGTTATCGAGAAAATGAACCGATGGGAGGCTACGATCCATACAGTAATAGCAAAGGTTGCGCCGAGTTAGTCGCATCTGCCTATAGAAACTCCTACTTCAATACTGATCATCGCGTGGTCTTAGCCTCAGCCAGAGCAGGCAATGTGATCGGTGGTGGCGATTGGGCGGAAGACCGGCTTATTCCTGACATTATGCGTGCCATCATACAAGGCAAGCCAGTGAATATCCGAAACCCCCATGCAATCCGGCCCTGGCAGCATGTGCTAGAACCCCTGTCAGGTTATTTACTATTGGCTCAACAGTTGTTCGAAAATGGCGCGGCTTATGGCGAAGGCTGGAACTTTGGACCCAATGATGAAGATGCCAGACCTGTCTCATGGATAGTTGATCATTTAACCCAGAACTGGGGTGACGGTGCCAGCTGGTTACAGGATGAGGGTGAGCACCCGCATGAGGCGCATTATTTAAAACTCGACTGCTCGAAAGCCAAAATGCGTTTACATTGGCAACCGCGCTGGCATCTTGACGAAACACTGGCCGCCATTATTGACTGGCACAGCGCTCACCAAGCCGGAGAGAACATGCAAGATTTTTCACTAGGCCAAATACAGCAATATCTGCTTCAGCGCTGAAACAAAAAAAAGCAGGCTGCTTGAAATAATAGTGTTCAAACCAGATAGGCAATATCATGGAAAACGACGTTACTTTCACCCTAGGACCTGTACTAATCGGCTCATCAGTCATCACCACTTGGGGCATCATGTTGGTGATTGTGTTGCTGGCCTGGCTTTCAACCCGGCACCTGGACCTGATTCCCGGCGCCTTGCAGACCGCCGCCGAAGGTATCGTCGCGATGATCGACGAAGCCATTAGCGCCGTCGCGCCGGAACACGGACGACAAATCATGGCTTTTATTGCCTCGCTTTGGCTGTTTTTGATCATTGCCAATCTGGTCGGTTTAATACCGGGACTGCATTCACCTACCCGCGATCTTTCGGTGACATCGGCGCTGGCGATACTGGTGTTTTTTTCGGTGCATTGGTTTGGCATCAAAACCTTGGGCTTGAAACGTTATTTGCATCATTACTTAACGCCCAGCCCGATTTTGCTGCCGTTTCATATTATCAGCGAATTTACCCGAACCCTGGCGCTGGCGATACGTTTATTCGGCAATATGATGAGTCTGGAAATGGCCGCGATGCTGATATTGCTGGTCGCGGGCTTTCTCGCGCCTATTCCGATTTTAATGCTGCATATCATAGAAGCCCTGGTACAAGCCTATATCTTCGGCATGCTGGCGCTGATCTACTTGGCAGGCGCGATGCAATCTCAACAACTTAATTCTCAGGAGTAACTTATGTCTGACCTTGCCGCTATCGTCCTTGGCTCCAGCATCGCTGCCATTATCGGCATCGCGCTGGGGGTAATGCTCCCGGCCCTAGCCATGGGCAAAGCCATCGGCAGCGCGCTGGAAGCCTTGTCACGGCAACCGGAATCGGAGCGCTCGATTATGCGCACGCTGTTTATCGGTCTGGCCATGATTGAATCACTGGCTATTTATTGTCTGGTTATTATTTTAATCGTGTTGTTTAGAAATCCACTGCTGGAATACATCGTTAAATAAAGCTTATGGAATTCAACCTCTCGACCTTTGTACTTGAAATCATTAATTTCCTGATTCTGATCTGGATTTTGCAGCGGCTTTTTTATAAGCCCTTGCTTGAGGTGATTGCCAAGCGTAAACAGTTTATCGAGTTAACGCTCAATGAGGCTAAAAATCTGCAAGCCCAGGCAGAACAGCAACGCAGTCTTTATGAAAACCGGCAAAAACTGTGGGAACAGGAAAAACAGGCGGCTGTTACCTCGCTGCATCAACAGTTCGACGCCGAAAGAAAAACGCAACTGGACAAATTGAGTTCGGATCTAGAGCAGGAGCGACAAAAAGCTAAGGTAACGCTATCAAAACAGCAGCGCGAATTACAACAACAGGCCGAAAAGCAGGCCTTGAAAAACGGCGCAAAATTTGCCGGCCTATTATTGCAACAAACCGCCAGTCCTGAACTGGAAACCTGCTTGGCCAAGCTGTTGCTGAATCAGCTAACGCGTTTGCCAGAACTGAGTTTGCTAACATTAGGAACTAAAAAATCGGTGATGATAAAAATAACCAGCGCCTACCCTTTAACCGAGAAAATGCGGTCACAACTGGAACAAAAACTGCAATCTCTGATTAGCAGTCAAATTACTGTTCAATATCTTGAGGATGTCGCCCTACTTGCCGGCTTACGGATAGACATCGGCGCCTGGGTGCTCAATGCCAACCTGCAACATGAACTGACCGGTTTTGCCGAGATGGCTTATGAGTCAGAATGACAGCCTGCTGGACAAACAGGCTAACTGGTTAGCTAACTATCAGCTCGAACTGCGCATCACCGAGCAAGGCACGGTGGTTTCAGTCGGTGACGGCATCAGCTGGATTAAAGGGTTACCCTCAGCGGCTATCGAAGATATTCTGATTTTTGCTGATGGCACTCGGGGCATGGTCTTTGACCTTAACCGCGACCGCATCGGCGCAATTTTACTGTATGAAACCGAAGCCTTAACCGCTGGCACCACCGTGCATCTGTCCCAGCATACCCTCAGTATTCCGGTTGGCAACGGATTTTTGGGCCGGATTATCGACCCTCTGGGACTGCCGCTGGATGGACTCGCCGTACCATCCTCTGTAGGCCGTGAAAACTTGGAAAAAACCTCACCCGCCATTATCGCCAGGGATTTTGTCCATAAACCACTGTACACCGGCATCAAAATTATTGACACGTTAATTCCGATCGGCAAAGGACAGCGGCAGTTAATCGTCGGCGATGAAGGCCTAGGAAGATCTTCAATCGCGATCGACACCGTCATTAACCAAAAGGACAAAAATGTATTGTGCATCTACGTGCTGATCGGCCAGAAACGCTCCGCCGTGGTTAGTACCTTGGAAACCCTGAAAATTCATGGTGCGTTGGACTACACGGTGTGCGTGGTCGCCGAGGCCTCGGCGCTGCCCGGCTTGCAATACATCGCCCCGTTTGCCGGTTGCGCCTTGGCCGAATACTGGATGGCGCAAGGCCGGGACACGCTGATTGTTTACGATGATCTGTCCACTCATGCTCGAACCTACCGGGAACTGTCTTTGTTGCTGCGCCGCCCGCCTGGACGCGAGGCCTATCCGGGCGATATTTTTTTTGTCCATTCCCGCTTGCTGGAACGCTCAACCTGCTTGAATGCCGAAAACGGCGGCGGTAGCATGACCGCCTTGCCGATTATCGAAACCAAACAGGGCGAAATTTCCGCCTACATTCCAACCAATCTGATTTCCATCACCGACGGGCAAATCTACCTGGATAATGACCTGTTTGTGTCGGGCTTTCGACCGGCCATCGACATCACTCGCTCGGTATCACGAATAGGCGGCAAAGCCCAGCACACCAGCATTCGCGATCAAGCTGGACAAATGAAACTGGATTATCTGCAATTTCTGGAGTTGGAAGCTTTCACTCGTTTTGGTCAACGGCTGGAAGCTTCAATGGAAGCGAGGATAAAACGGGGACGGTTATTGCGGGAGCTGTTAAAACAGGAGCGGCTGGTTCCGCACAGCGCTTTGTTTCAACTGGCTTGGCTGATTGCCTTTAATGCAGGGCTGTTTAATCAAGCCTCGGCTAAAGACCTTGCGCCATTGCTGCTTCAACTTGAGCTGGGCATTAAAACCACAACCTTGACCCTGGACAGCCGGTCTGATCAATGGCAACAAGCCATTAACCTATGGTTTAAAATCTGATGAGCTTGAGCCACGAATTGCAATTGCATATCACCCAGATGCAAGAGATACGCAGCATTTTAAATGCAATGAAAAACCTTGCTTTCATGGAAATTCATAAACTACAGCGGTTTAAAACCATGCAGGGGCAAGCGTTGGCTACTATTGAAAACGCGGCACTGGATTTTTTGGACTTTTATCCCAGGCCGAAACGCTGTCATGAACAGCCTGCACACCTTTGTATTTTGCTGGGAGCGGAACGCGGTTTTTGCGGGGATTTTAATGAAAGTCTGCTCAAAGCAATCGCTAGTCAGACTTACACCGGTATTATTGCGGTTGGCAGTCGGCTCCGGCTGGAGGGAACTAATCTTGAAGGCGCCAATATTGCCGAAGAAGTGCCCACGATCATTAACCGCCTGCTTGATACCATCGGCGCCTTGGCCGATGGGGCCGACTTGACCCTTGTTTATCACGACAGTACCCATCAAATCAGCCAACTGCAACTGCTGCCGCCCTTCCCTTTACATCAACAAACACCTCATAAAGGTAATCCGCCTCTGCTCAATCTTGCGCCAGAGGATTTTTTTGCCAATCTGGTCGAGCATTATTTATTTGCGGTGCTGCATGAAATTTTTTATATCTCGCTAATGGCTGAAAATCAGCGCCGCCTGCAACATCTGGAAGGTGCAGTCAAACACCTGGATGATGAAACGGTAAACCTGCAACGAAAATCCCAGATTTACCGCCAGGAAGAAATTACCGAAGAAATTGAAGTCATCCTGTTGAACGCAGAAAATCTTTAGATGCTGCTTTGCTATTGTATAAGCAAGTAATCAATCAGTTCCAGCCAAGGGGGATTACTGCCAACTGCTGGATGATACTGCATCGCAACCGAATAAGCCTTGCCGCTGACGGTATCGGTCACGCGAGGAATTAGCAACTGCTGATTGGCAGGATTATAGGTAGCATGGAAAGCAGTGGCAAGTGTCGTGGGGTCAAGTCCCTGAATACCTGACAGCGTATATTTTAAGGGACTGCTGGCGCTTGCTGTGCTGTTTGCTATAGGCGCATTCAGCGTGACCGGCTGATTTTGCAAGGTCAAGCTAACGCTATACGGCGCATTTGAAATCATCACCTGAGGGATATTCAAAACACCTGTCGTCGCACTAAAGGTTGCAGCAGCCGTTACGGGTAGTACAGTAGGGCACTTGGTTTGTGTGCAGAGAGGATCGATACCGGTGCCGGTAATATTAATTGTGTACTGGTCATCCCGGTAGGGAAAAACAGTGATATATTCTTCCGTAGTTGCATAGGATTTAGCTTTACCGTCTGCATCCGTGCCAGCTGCATTGCGACCCGGTTTTTGTAAAACAATGTCGCCTGCACCACATTGACCCGCTGGAGTACCCATTAGCGTTGAGGAAACTGCAATAAAGTAATCTCTTGGATCGTCGGGTTTACCTACGCCAATTGAAAGCGTACTGTCTTCACCAAAACAAGGATCGATTACTCCGATCAAAGCGCTGTCAAAAAAGCCCAGCCGATAGGCCAGATACAAGTGATTTGAACTGCGCACTATATTATCCTTACTCAAGATGTCAGTTCTTTGCAGATCGTTGTAATTACCGGTCTCCGTCACCCAACGCTTGAACACATAGCTGTCCTCTTCCTTATCGACTGTTAATTTTGCGCTATCAAATACATAAACCACCCAGCTTTTTTTGCCAAAACAACTGCTACCCTTTGGACAAAGATCAAGATTGATGATTTCATTACCAGTACTTTGTAAGTGATACCAGTCTTTATCCTCACCATCGTACAAGGATCCTTTAATATTTCTACCCGAATTCAAAGGCGTGGCTTGAGCTGAACGGTTATTGAACTCCACATCGACATTGTCGAGAGGAACATCAACTGGTGGTACAAAAATAGTATTACCATTGGCATCAACCGGGTTGCCAATAATTTTGACATTTAATTTTGCGATAGCGATTTGTCCGTAGGCGTTGGTAGTAATATAGGAAAAAATATCGGTAACAACTAGGCCGGCTGTCAGCGCAAGAACATTGGGTGCATCTTTATTTAGCGTGTAAACAAACTTACCGTCAGGATCTAATACTAAATTCCCGTAAACGCCAGCTGGACTATTTTTAGTGTTGCAGGGAGGAGTGGAAGTGGCAGGGTATGGCGGATTGGTCGGGCTACAGACGTTAGGAGTAGCGGTGGGGCTAGACTCAAGATAAAAACTCGTCCCATTTTTGTCATTGGTGCTCACATTGCCCGGCACAGACAATACTTTAGTAAAGGTATTAGGCACCAGCGTAACAAAATCATTAGCGGCTATAGGCGATTGCTGATTATTAGTAACCTGAATAGATAAACTTGCCGAGGCCGTTTGACCAATATCGTTTGCATAAGTATACGTAAATGTATCTGCAATCGGTTTACCGGCCGCCAAATCTGCAATGACGGTATTATCGATATTATCGTAAAACTTATAAACATAAGCACCACTGGTTCCGGTTAAGGTTAAATAACCGTATTTTCCTGCTGGAGAACCATTAAGAGTGACGATGCTGCCATAACGGTCATTACTGCTTAGATCACCTTTGGCGCTCGTGTTAGTACCCACCACCACGGACGCATAATCGTCAATCGCCACTGGTTTTTGTTTCTGAACAGTGCTCACATTGACAGTTATCCTGCCATTAGGATCTTTTTGGCCCAAGGCGTTCGCTAAAGTGTAAGCGAACGTATCAATGAAAGGCGGCGTTCCCGCTTTGATAATATCAGCGACACTATCGTAAAGTGTATATGTGTAGGCACCTGCACTGGTCATGGTCAAATAGCCATAAATACCCGATGAGGAACCATTAGGAACGGCGGAACCCTGAGGGATAAAACCATCAAAACTGACAATAGTGCCATTGCGATCATTGGTGATTACGCTTCCGACAGCGGTCAAATTTGTTGCTATACCGACCACCAATGAAGCTGTGTCGGGAACGGCTACCGGCATATTTGTCGCTTGCACCCGAATATAGATATGACCAATATCACTTTGTCCTATATCGTTGCTTAAAGTATACGTAAAGGTGTCTGTGGCGTCTGCAGGCAAACTGACGTTATTATCGTAAGTCGCATAAGTGACAACCGTATCCGTTGGCGATGTACCTTTTATTTGCAGATAGCCATATTTACCTATGGCCGGAGCATTAAGGCTGATAACAGTGCCATTACGATCATTGGCACCTATACTGATAGTTGAACTTCCTCCTACAGTAGCCGAATAATAGTCATCCACTGCCACCGGGGTATTTTGCTTACCATCAGTCACAGTGACCCTTAAACTGGCGCTACTGCTTTCACCTAGCGCGTTGGCATAAGTATAGGTAAACGTATCGGTGTAAGGCGGCGTTTTCCCTTTGACGATATCAATAATATTCTTGTAGAGCGTATAGGTGTAGCCACCTTTGGTATCAGTCAAGGTTAAAGAGCCATAAATCCCTGCTGTGGAGCCACTAATAGTGACAATACTACCATTGCGATCATTAGTGGCTAGGCTCCCATTAGCCGTCTGAGTTACACCAATCACCATGGAAGCATAATCATCCACCGCCACCGGCGTTTTTTTCTGATTACCGCTCACACTAATAATGATAAGAGCAGTGGCAGTTTGGCCAATATCATTGGCCAAGGTATAAGTAAAGGTATCGGTCACAATTTGACCAGCCGCTAACGCGGCGTTGGCATCATTGTCGTAAAGCGTATAAGTGGTGCCCGTGCTCGACAAATAGCCATATTGCCCTGATGTGGAGCCATTAATAGTGACAATACTGCCATAACGATCATTAGCCGTCGGATTTAGGGTTACACTCGGATTTACACCAACAATTACCGAGGCCGTATCATCCTTGGCTTGTGGTGCAATTCTCAGGGGAGCTGCAAACAGCTCAAACGAGCAAAGCACTAATAAAGGGGCAATTTTTTTATACATTGGCTTATATGTTCCTGTCATCAGTTTTTGCGCGAGATACTTCGTCCTTTAGGTCGGGGAGGGATAGCGCGTCGGCGTTAGCCAACCCAACTCATGCAACTCCTATTGCGTTTGCTATCTTTAAAAAATTAGGTGCTTGTCTTTCCAAGCGGTCAACCCGTAAGGGGCTAGTAACGCTGCGGTTTCCCGCAATCTCCCTTCGACAATGATTACAACCGGCTCTCACTGTTGCCAGTGACGAAAAGAACCTTCTGGGCTTTACCTTTCCCCAGCGTGATCCGATCCTTTACAAGCTGCGAACTAAGGAAGCATTCACTGGTAAGTCTTAACGACCCGTTGTAATCGTAGCACTGTGTTAGCGCTTAGTCTGGTCAACCTAGCTTTTACAAGTTCCGTCCTTCAGGGCGGGGTGATTGACCTTTAAAGACTATTAATCAGATTGTCCTGGTCGAGAGTAGTTTAATTTTGTATATAATTCAAGCGTGAAAAAATAGAATGCTTAGTATAGTGGGCCCTGAAATCCGGACAATGGTTTGGTAGTGAGTTAAATTTGTAATTTTCGATACAATTTGGTTTACGAAATTTTGACCAAAAGTGGAAGAGATTATCCATGACCTGTTATCAAGAAGTGAGTTGCCCCGAGTGTGACAGCAAATGTATTACGAATACCGGACATAGTTTATACGGTGAACCACGTTACCGTTGCCAAGAGCCCGATTGTTTAACCGAAACCTTCATGCTGAAGTACCGTTATAGAGCGTGTGAACCTAGCCTGTCGAAACATTGATTTAATCGGCTAATTATTTACCCTGTTTTTGGCTTGCATTTTCAAAGAACTTTTGACGTTTTTTTCGTATAGTGTAAGGGATATTCTCATTCTCCCATCGCTCTAAATCTACCTGCGATGCTTCAT
>CANNNV010000106.1 GCA_947506155.1 Methylococcaceae bacterium | reverse complement strand
ATTTTGGTGCATTGAATATACCTGCTCACCACCCGGCTCGGGCGATGCATGACACGTTTTATTTTGATGCCCACACGGTATTGAGAACCCATACCTCGCCGGTACAAATTCGGGTTATGGAAACTGAAAAGCCGCCACTGAAAGTGATCGCGCCGGGTCGTGTGTATCGCTGCGATTCGGATATTACCCACACGCCGATGTTCCATCAGGTCGAAGGCTTTCTGGTGGATACCGATGTCAGTTTTGCTGATTTGAAAGGTGTGGTTTATGAATTTCTGCGCGCTTTCTTTGAAAAAGACATTCAGGTGCGCTTTAGACCGTCGTATTTTCCGTTTACCGAACCTTCCGCAGAAGTCGATATAGAATGCGTGATGTGCAACGGCAAAGGCTGTCGCGTCTGCAGTCATACCGGCTGGCTGGAAGTGATGGGTTGCGGCATGATTCATCCTGAAGTATTCAAGTCCGTCAATATCGACAGCGAAGTTTATAGTGGCTTTGCCTTCGGCATGGGCGTGGAGCGTCTCGCGATGTTGCGTTACGGCATTAACGATTTGAGGTTGTTTTTTGAAAACGATCTTAAATTTCTGGAACAATTTAATTAAACAGGAGACTTTGAGTTATGCAAATTAGTGAAGCCTGGTTAAGAGAATATGTCAATCCAGCAATAACAACAGCCCAACTGGTCGAGCAATTGACTATGGCCGGTTTGGAAGTCGATTCAGTCACACCAGCGGCTGCCGTTTTTTCTGGTGTGGTGGTCGGCGAAGTGCTTGCAATGCAGCAACATCCCGATGCCGACCGCTTACGGATTTGCCAGGTTGCAGTGGGCGAGGCTGAGCCTTTGCAAATCGTCTGTGGCGCTAGCAATGTGCGGATCGGACTGAAAATCCCCGCAGCATTAATTGGTGCGGTATTGCCCGGTGATTTCAAAATCAAAAAATCCAAACTGCGTGGCGAAGAATCCTTCGGCATGTTGTGTTCTGAAAAAGAATTGGGGTTAGCTGCCGAAGCCAACGGTTTAATGGAACTGGCTGACGATGCGCCGGTAGGTGTTGATATTCGTGACTATCTGTCACTGAATGACTCCATCATTGAAGTGGATTTAACCCCCAACCGTGCTGATTGTCTGAGTGTTGAAGGCATAGCGCGCGAAGTGGCGGTATTGAATAAGCTTGACTGGTCGATCACTCAAGTTGAAAAATCTGTCGTTACTCATGACGAAACTCTGGCTGTTACGGTAACCGCCACCGAGGCTTGCCCGCGTTATTTGGGGCGATTGATTAAAGGCGTAAATGCCAAAGCCGAAACGCCATTATGGATGCAGGAACGTTTGCGCCGCTCCGGCGTCAGAAGTTTGAGCGCAGTGGTTGATGTGACCAATTATGTATTGCTCGAACTAGGTCAGCCCTTGCATGCGTTTGATGCGGCTAAATTAACCGGCAGTATCAACGTTCGCTATGCAAAGCTTGATGAAAGCGTTGCGCTGTTAAACGGGGTGACCATTAAGCTGGATACTGAAACTTTGGTTATCGCCGACGACCAACAAGTCCTGGCTTTGGCTGGTGTGATGGGGGGCAGTGAGTCTGCGGTTAGTGATGAAACTCAAGATATATTTCTCGAATGTGCATTTTTCACCCCGCTAAGCATCGCCGGTAAAGCGCGTAATTATGGCTTACATACCGATTCTTCGCACCGTTTTGAACGCGGCGTAGATCCAACTTTGCAGCAGCGTGCGATAGAGCGCGCCACTCAGTTGATTGTCGACATTGCCGGTGGCAGCGTAGGCGCCATCATTGATTTGACTACTGATTCAACTCTGCCGCAACGTCCAGTCGTTTTGCTTAGAAAGCAGCGATTGGGAAAAACCTTAGGCTTAGTGCTGGATGATCAGCAAGTCGTTGATATTTTTGAACGCTTAGGAATGGTTGTACAGACTCAGACTGAGAGCTGGTCTGTCACGCCACCGGGATGCCGTTTCGACATCGCCATTGAAGCTGATCTGATCGAAGAAATTGCGCGTATCGTTGGCTATAACAATCTGCCTAGCAGCAGTCTGTTAATGCGTTCGGCGCTTGGACAAGCACCTGAAACTGTGCTCGATCTGGATAGCGCAAAGGATTTGCTAGTCGCCCGTGGCTATCAGGAAGCGATTACCTACAGTTTTGTCGACGAAGAGATACAAAAAGCAATTGCGCCTGACGATGAAGTTATTCGCTTAAAAAATCCGATTTCATCCGATTTAGCGGTAATGCGCACTACTCTTTGGTGCGGATTATTAAAAGCCGCGTTGCACAACACCAATCGCCAGCAAAGCAGAGTACGGTTTTTTGAATCTGGCTTGCGTTTTGTGCATCAGGACGGCGCTGTGCAGCAACAAAAAATGCTGTCCGGTTTGGCTTTGGGCGCAGCCTATTCTGAACAGTGGGGAATTGCAGCGCGAAAAGTGGACTTTTTCGATGTTAAAGCTGATGTACAAGCCTTGTTTTCATTAACCGGTGCTAAGGTGCAGTTTGTTCCTGCCCAGTATCCCGCCTTGCATCCTGGACAAGCCGCTGAAATCGTGTCGGCGCAAGGCGAAAAAATAGGTTATCTGGGCATGCTGCATCCAACCCTGGAAAAACAGCTGGGTTTTGATAGCCAAGTTTTTCTGTTTGAACTCGATCAGGAGCGATTGCTGAACAAACAGTTGCCAAAATTTAAGCCACTGTCAAAATACCCGTCAGTGCGTCGCGATATGGCTTTGATTGTAAAAGAAGAAGTCGCTGTCAACGAAATAATAAACTGTATTAAAAACTGCTCAGAATCGACTTTGCAAGACATTGTTATTTTTGATGTTTATCGCGGCAAAGGTGTGGCAGAGGGCAGTAAAAGCGTGGCTTTAAGTTTAATATTACAAGATGAATCACAAACACTAACAGATGTTCAAATAGATGCTATATTTAGCAATCTGTTAGACACATTGACCAACACACTAAGTGCAAAGCTGAGAGATTAACCATGGCATTAACGAAAGCAGATTTTGCCGAAAGGCTGTTTGACGAACTAGGCTTAAACAAGCGCGAAGCAAAAGATATGGTCGAGCTGTTTTTTGAAGAAATTAAAGCCTCATTAGAACAGGGTGAACAAGTAAAAATTTCCGGTTTTGGGAAATTTGAGTTACGCGACAAAAGAAGTCGTCCAGGCAGAAACCCAAAAACCGGTGAAGAAATTCCCATCACCGCCCGTCGTGTAGTGACATTCCGATCAGGGCAAAAATTAAAAGCTCGGGTAGAAGCGTATGCTGGAGCCGAGTAATAATAATGAGTTGCCGGTTATTCCGGCAAAACACTATTTCACCATAGGTGAAGTCAGCGAACTATGTGGCGTAAAGCCTCATGTGCTACGTTATTGGGAGCAAGAATTTACCGAGCTTAGCCCACTAAAAAGGCGTGGCAATCGTCGTTATTATCAGCGCCATGATGTGCTGATGATACGGCAGATAAGGTCCTTATTATATGAGCAAGGTTACACCATAGGCGGAGCGCGAGCCTATTTGGGCAGTGATAATGCTAAAGAAGAATCAACCCTGACCAAACAGTTAATCCATCAGATGGTCAGTGAACTGGAAGAAATTCTGGAGATGCTTAAATAGTTATCCCATTTGATCGGGCAAATGTAGTATAATTTGCCATAAATTGAATTCAGGGATTGTGTTCACAATCCTTTCAGCTTTAATTATTTTTTCAATATATCGGGGCGTAGCGCAGCTTGGTAGCGCACTTGTCTGGGGGACAAGGGGTCGTAGGTTCAAATCCTATCGTCCCGACCAATTGAAACAAATAGTTACGAAAAGTGATTTTCGGTAAATAATCAAAAAATTAATTTCGTGATAACACTCGTGATAACAATTTTAATCGCTTGCCATTTATCACAAGCTTAAAATCTTCGGCAACGCTTGCCGACCAAACAAAAAAATCTAATACCAGGCCGATGTAGCTCAGTTGCGCTGCGTCTTGGGCAAAATCCACAAGCATACTGTTACTGCGGTTATCTGGTAACATTAGAGTCATTACGATTCAAGTCCAAATCTCCCCAGACCAAGGATAGCCATTTTGTTTGAACAAACCTTTAAGAATATAGATGACATCCTGCATAAAGATGCGGGTTGCGGCAGTGAACTGGATTATGTAGAACAAACCTCTTGGGTGTTGTTTTTAAAGTATCTGGATGATTTAGAAAGAGACAAAGGCACTGCAGCAGAGCTTTCAGGTAAATCATACACACCTATTATTGTTCCAGAATATCAATGGGCTGTATGGGCAGCTCCTAAATTAGCTAATGGTGCAATTGACCACAACGCCTTAACAGGTGATGACCTTGCTGATTTTGTTAACATTCATTTATTTCCCTACCTTAAAAAGTTTAAAACGTCTGCTGATAGTGCCGATACCATTGAATATAAAATTGGTGAAATATTCTCGGAGTTGAAGAATCGCATCCAATCGGGCTATAACCTGCGGGAAGTGATTAATCGTATTGATGAACTGCGCTTTCGGACCCATGCAGAAAAGCATGAAATGAGTCATCTGTACGAAGACAAGATTAAAAACATGGGTAATGCAGGGCGTAACGGTGGCGAATATTACACGCCACGTCCCTTGATTAAAACCATCGTTAAAGTCGTAGCACCCCAGATTGGCAACACCATTTATGATGGTGCAGTTGGTTCTGCCGGATTCTTATGTGAAGCGTTTGAATACCTAAAGCACAGCAAGACCTTAACCACGACTGATGTGGTCACTCTGCAAAAGAAAACCTTTTACGGTAAAGAAAAGAAATCACTGGCTTACATCATTGGCACCATGAATATGATTCTGCATGGCGTAGAAGCACCCAACATTGTGCATACCAATACCTTGGCTGAAAACCTTGCCGATATTCAAGAAAAAGACCGTTATGACATTGTATTGGCTAATCCCCCTTTTGGTGGCAAAGAACGTGCTGAAGTGCAGCAAAACTTCCCGATTAAAACCGGTGAAACCGCTTCTTTATTTTTGCAGCATTTCATAAAAATACTGAAGGCAGGTGGCAAAGGTGGTGTAGTCATTAAAAACACCTTTCTAAGCAATACCGATAATGCTTCTGTCAGCCTACGCAAATTGTTGCTGGAAAACTGTAACCTGCATACCGTGTTGGATTTACCCGGTGGCACCTTTACCGGTGCCGGTGTAAAAACGGTGGTGTTGTTCTTTGAAAAAGGTAGCGCTACCCAAAACGTCTGGTTTTATCAACTCAATCTTGACAGGAACTTGGGCAAAACCAATGCCCTGAATGAAAAGGATTTAGCAGAGTTTGTAGAATTGCAAAAGACTAAAGCCGAGAGTGAAAACTCTTGGAGCATTGATGTAAAAGACATAGACCAAAGCACCTTTGATTTAAGTGCCAAGAACCCTAACAAGAAAGAAGAAACTGCTCTACGCCACCCCCAAGATATTTTGGAGGCTATGAAAGCATTAGATGAAGAAAGTGCTGCGATATTGGATACCATTCTGGATTTACTATGAAACAGGGCTGGGAAGTAAAAAAGCTTGGTGATGTTTGTGAAGTTGAATATGGGACAAGAGTTGTAAATAAAAGAGATGGTGGAACAATATATCCAGTTTATGGCGGTGGTGGAGCAACTTTTTCTATGGATATTTATAACAGAGAGAACTGCTTTATTGTTGCACGATTTGCAATGTCCCAACAATGCACGAGGTTTGTAGAAGGTAAATTTTTTCTTAATGACAGTGGGTTAAGTGTAAAACCTAAAAACATACAATACATTTTACAAAACTTTCTTAACTTGCAATTGCTTTATCTAAACGACCATATATATTCACTTGCAAGAGGAGCCGCTCAAAAAAACCTTGATGTTCCTGCATTTAGAAATATTGAGGTCAGTTTTCCAAAATCAATCCAAGAACAACAACGCATAGTCACCATCTTAGATGAAGCCTTTGCTGC
Source organism: Methylococcaceae bacterium (assembly GCA_947506155.1). Classification (GTDB taxonomy): domain Bacteria; phylum Pseudomonadota; class Gammaproteobacteria; order Methylococcales; family Methylomonadaceae; genus Methylobacter_A. The sequence continues at coordinate 4,312 of CANNNV010000106.1, read as the reverse complement.
CATAGCCCAAGCAAAAGCAAATGCCGAACAAAACCTAAAAAACGCCAAAGAACTGTTTGAAAGTTATTTGCAGAGTGTGTTTAAAAATAAAGGTGATGGTTGGGAAGAGAAAACTTTGGAACAAGTATCAGCAACATTTGGGCGAGGAAAATCAAGGCATCGCCCAAGAAATTATGAAAAACTTTATGGCGGTAATTATCCTTTTATACAAACTGGCGACATTAGAAGCTGTAATCACTATATAACAGACTATTCACAGACTTATAGTGAGTTAGGGCTTGCACAAAGCAAACTTTGGCCAGCAGGGACAATTTGTATAACCATTGCTGCAAACATTGCAGAAACAGGCGTCCTAACATTTGAGGCGTGTTTCCCAGACAGTGTTATTGGACTTGTAGTAAATAATAAAGTAGCCAATAGGGATTTTGTTGAATATTTATTGCAATCATTCAAAGCAAGGATACAAGCGTTAGGAAAAGGAAGTGCGCAAGCCAATATCAATATGGGAACTTTTGAAAACGAATTATTCCCCTTCCCATCAGTTGAGGGGCAAGAAGAAATAGTTCAAAAACTGGATGCCCTATCTGCTGAAACCAAGCAACTAGAAGCCATCTATCAGCAGAAGATAAACGACTTAGATGAATTAAAGAAATCAATCCTGCAAAAAGCTTTTGCCGGTAAATTGAACACCACCGTACTGGTCGCATGAACGAAGCAATCCTCACTTTTAATGAATTAAATTAATCATGTGCATCGTAGCCAATAAAATAAAGTTCTGTAGCTGCACCAATCGTTCAGTTAACAAACTTGACCATTACTGGATACTCCATCGTTTTAATGAAGGCAAAGATATGTTGACTATCGGTGAGTCAATAATGTCTTATGAGATGGCTCATCCCACTTATGAAATAAATGCAGACCAGTTAAGGCAACGGTTAAACGAACTTGATGCCTTTGATAGCCCGATTACGTTTGAAGAAAATGACCAGTTAGAAATAGTGTTTAATCATCTGGCAAAAGACACATCGAAAAGAGTGACGTACTGTTTTAGGTATCGATTAGGAATATGGCAGTCAGAGGACTACGAACCCTTTGAACTCATGAATCATTATGACGAATTGACGTTTGGCAAATTCAAGGACATCACACCCGCATGAACGAAGCAGAAACCCGAGCAGAACTCATTGCCCCCCAGTTAAAAGCGTGTGGATGGGGTGTTATTGAGGATTCTAAAATTATCTAACGAACCCAAAACTCAACAGTAGAAAATAACATGAGCGTTGAAAACATAAAAACTGATCCCGAGGAAATAATTGAGGGTCTTGGGAAAGATGAAGATGCCTCTTTAGGTGAATATCCCATTGACACCTTGTTGATCAGAAATGAGACCCGAACTGTTCATGATGTCCTGCGTCGTATTAAATCCGGCGGCTATGTAATGGCTCCAGATTTTCAACGAGATTTCATCTGGTCTGAGGATAAGCAAAGTAAGCTGATAGAGTCTGTATTAATGCGAATCCCTTTGCCCGTTTTTTATCTAGGTGAAGACAGTCAAGGCAGAATGATTGTTGTCGATGGTTTACAACGACTTTCAACCTTCGAAGGCTTTGTTAATAACAAGCTTCGCTTAAAACTACCGAATCAAATTGAACTCAATAATAAGCACTTCAACGAGCTTTCAGCTAAGCTGCAAAACCGTATTGAAGACTGTAATTTAATTTTGTACATAATAGATGCCAAAGTTCCGGAGCGGGCAAGATTAGATATATTTGAGCGCGTCAATGGCGGAATCCCTTTAACACGTCAGCAAATGCGCAATTGTCTATATAACGGCGCAGCCACTCAATTTCTAAAAAAAGAGGCAGAAACAGACATTTTCAAACGAGCCACAGGAAATAGTCTTACACCTAAAACTATGCGTGACAGGGAATTTGTTAATCGTTTTTGCGCATTTCAATTATTACAGATTGATAATTATAAAGATGGTATGGACGAATGGCTCGCTATGGCCTTAAAAGAAATGAATAAATTAGATAAAGCAGCGCTTATTAAGCTTTCTGACGAATTTCAGAACTCACTTCGTAATAATTACTTTCTATTTAAAGATCAATCTTTTAGAAAACATATACAAGGGCAAAATAGGCGTGGAGTTTTGAATGCTTCTCTTTGGGATGTCATGGTGACCGGTCTCGCTAAATATTCCCCTAAGCAGATTGTAAAACATGCTGATGAGATTAAAGGCTGTTTTTTTACGTTGATTGAAAGTGAACGGTTTGTATGGTCAATTACCTATGGTCCCAATAGTCCAGATCGTGTGAAGTATCGCTTTGAAATAACCCAAAAAATGTTCGAGGAGATATTTAATGCTCACACGTCTTGATCTTAAGTATTTTAAATGTTTTGAATTACTGCATTTGCCCCTAGCAGAACTCACACTTTTAACAGGAACCAATGCGTCAGGTAAGTCTTCTGTATTACAGGCTTTGGTCTTACTTCATCAAACCATGCAAGAACACGAATGGTCGAACCGATTAATGTTAAATGGTGATTCAATCAAGTTAGGGACAGTCTCTGATGTAGTGGATAAAGTACATGGTAGAACGACTTTGGAGATTGGCCTAATCGACAACGACCGAAAAATTTTATGGAGTTTTATAGGTGAACGCTCAGAAATGTCTATGGCTGTTGATTCTGTATTGATTGACGACGTATCAACGAAAACACCTGATAAATTAAAATTTCTACTACCGCTCCCTGTTATTCATAACTTACCATTAGCTAAGCGGATTCGTGACCTAAGCTACATTACCGCTGAACGAATTGGCCCCCGTGAAGTTTACCCACTTGAGGATCAGCAAGTAGCTTCTGTCGTCGGTCCAACAGGTGAACACGCAATAAGCGTGTTGCATTGGGGGCGAGATGAACCTGTTTTAGATGGCTTAGTTATTGAGGGCGTGATCAACAAACGACTGCATCAAGTTGAAGCCAGAATGAAGCAGTTCTTTTCTGGCTGTGGATTAGATGTTCAACCCATTCCTAATGTAAATGCAGTGACAGTCGGGCTACGCACATCCGAGGCGACCGGTTTTCATCGTCCAATTCATGTTGGTTTTGGCCTTACCCAAGTTTTACCCATTATAATCGCCGCGCTTTCGGCTGCTAAAGAAGATATATTGTTGATTGAAAACCCAGAAGTTCATCTACATCCTGCTGGACAGGCATTAATGGGGCAATTTTTAGCCGAAGTTGCTAGTGCAGGCGTACAGGTTATCATCGAAACGCATAGCGATCATGTGCTTAATGGCGTTCGTCGCTTTGTTAAATCTGGTCGTATTAAATCAGAACAACTGGCTATTCATTTTTTTAGACCGAACGCGAATAGTTTGGATCAAGTTGTGAGTCCACAAATGGATGCAACCGGAAATATTGATAGCTGGCCTGACGGATTCTTTGATCAATTCGATAAAGATATGAATCATTTTGCAGGCTGGGATTGATGGATATGCTACTTAATGATTTGTCCTTGGATGGACAATTTACAAGCATTCATGCTTTTCATGAGGCTATCCGATCCATTATGAATATGCGTAATACAATACGGCAATTTGGACGAGAGTTGTATTGCCACCGTAACGTAGCTCAAGCGCAAGTGACGCCTAGAGAATCCATGCAACAAGCTGTTCAGCAATTTGAGTCAAATGAGCGTCGGGCTGTAATGGTTTGGCTAACTCAACACGGGCCATTTTGGGAAGATGACCGTATTCATAGTGCAAATGAGTATCTGGAGTACCAAGGCAAGTGGTAACAGATACCGCTTTAGGTGAAGCTGCAATTCGCTGTTTTAGAGGACATGAATGTAATACCCTCAGCTTAACGCCTTCGAACTGGGGGTTTAGCCCTATTCCTGTTGCTTGGCAACATGATGATAAGACCTGTGATAGTATTGAGATTACAAACCATTGGAACATCAATACTCTTGAAACTGCTCTACAAACTGCTGCACCACCGATAAAATCTTGGGAACAACTAAATGTGACTATGCGAAACCAGTGTGCTAGTCTGACTTTTTTCGATGAGTGCTTTGAACCATTAAAAGGCACCTCTTTTAACGATAGTGCCGCAAAACGCCTTGTTGACCGATTAAAAACATTGGATAAGTACAAACTCATCGTTCGCTCATTTTTTCTAGTGGTTGGCAATTATTAAAAATACCACATGTAGTGTTTTTCGTGGCCAATATAAAAAACACCATAACCCAGCGATGATTTTATGCCTGAAATTTTAGGCTTTACATCTAAAAAAATGATATTTG
>CANNNV010000105.1 GCA_947506155.1 Methylococcaceae bacterium | reverse complement strand
CCATCAGTCATTGGGTTATAAAACACCCAGTGTGGTCTATCAAACGGCAACCGGCGGCGGGGCAAAGATCGTAGATAAATACGGGGCGACAGAAGCATCTGTTCCCGTATGAAAGTTGGGACAGCGCCATTCAGCTGGAGTGCGAACATGGCTCTATCTTAAACTAAAGCATTATTTGTCTGGACAATGGGGGCCACTTTAGTCTGCAGTTGAATACATTAGAGGCCGATTTAATACAGCAGGCCCTGACTTGCATTAAAGGCAACCGCAGCAAGTTCGCCAGATTGCTTGGCATCTCTAAGAGATACAGTGCTTTATCGTATGCAAAAATACAACTTAGCTATTTTAAATCAGATAAAAACTATTAGAAAAAATCATTGAAAATCAAAAGCAGTGACTAAAAAAATATTAGCTGCCGACTTTTATTTACGCCTACTGACTCAACTGAGTCATTACTTTTGCTGCACGCATAGCACCTGCCTTTATATGACCTTGTGAATTATGACTCGGTCGTCTTTAAAAATTATTAAGTACAACTTTCCCGCCCGACATCACAAGGTCTGGATATTCCAGTATTTTTAGATTATGCGTGGGATCGCCTTTTACAGCAATCATATCGGCCGGTGCGCCAACTTGTAGGGTGCCCAGCAACGGTTTATTTAAATATAGGCCGGATTTAGATGTGGCGCTACGCAAGACCTCAAACGGCTGCATGTTTGCCATATGCATCATAGAGATGAGCTCCTGTGCATCAATACCCCAGGGAATATCCGGATGAGCAATTTCAGCGCCATATAACAACTCACCGCCTAACGCCGCCCATTTGCTGGTGTTGCTCGCAACACCGGCACACTTAGATAAAGTGTCCAGCGTAGTGACTATTTTTACGTTTTTCTGCATGGCTCTTTTTAGCAGCGCGTCTGGGATTGCGTCACAGGGTATATGCGCCCATTCATCAATGCCGGCCTCAACGGCAATCTTTGCACCTGTTGCCTCGCCTATATGCGCAGTCACTTTTAGTCCGTGCTTATGAGTTTCATCGACTATTGCCTTGACAATAGCTACCGATAATAAAGGCCAGGCTGTTTTGGCATGAGCAATCTTGTGTGGAGAACTTTCATGACCATGATGATGGCCCGACATCCAAGGCGCACCGACTTCACCACCGGGTTCCAACGCGACTTTTATCACAACCGCGCCATCCTCAATGAGAGTACGGACAGTTTCCCTAGCCTGCTGCTCTGAAGATACTGCCATTGCGATATTTTCAGCCCCCATTGCAGGAATAGGATAACCCTCAGGGGCGGTGAGAATCGGCCCGGAAGTCAGTACGCGCAAACTGCCGTCGCCGCCGTATGGCTTATGCAAAGGACCGCCGACATCACGCAACGTAGTGATGCCATGCTTTAAAATAATTTCGGCCGGAATATGATGAAAGCCCATATGCGCATGTAATTCAATAAAACCGGGTAATAAGGTTGCATCGCCCAGATCGATGACTTTAGCATCAGTGGACTTGAAAGCTTCCCGCGTGTCGATCCGGGTGACAATCCCACCGGCTATTAATACCGAAGTATTCGTTCTAAAGCTGTTGCCGTCGAAAACTTGCGCGGCGTGGATAAGTAACGGTATTTGCGCAGTTTCCTGAGCAATAGCCGTTGAAGCGATAGCCATCAAATATAAAAACAGCAAGGCTTTAGCTGGGTGTAAAAGTCCAAAAAGTATTTTCATTCAGGGGAAAGGTTAGTTAGTAAACGGCTCACAAAAAAAACGGCACCAGTGGTAACACTGATACCGTCAAATGCTCTTGTTGTATCTTGTTGGGCGGGTGCTTTTTCAGCCCAAGCTTTCCAGATGCACTAATTAATAGGTGATTTCTATGCCGCCATAAAAAGACAGTGGAGCACCCGCATTTAACATCGGATCATTGGCCGCAGCACTGGGCACGACATTATGACTGGCCACGTATTTGGTATCCAGCAAGTTTCGGCCCTCGAGAAATACCTTGTAATGCTCATTAGACCAGCCAGTACGGATGCCCAGTAGACCGTAAGAAGCAATCTTGTAAGTGTTCGCGTAATCGCCCCAGCGCTGACCAGCTACATCAAACGTAGGCCCCATAAAATAACCGCTGGCATGTTGATACATGGCTTCGCCTTTTAGAAAATAATCGGGTGCTGCCGGTAAGGCATTATTGCCGTAAGTTCTATCATTATCAAAACTGAAGCGGTTGACCGTATAGCTCAGCATCGGTTTGATCGTATGCGTACCCGTGCTATCCAGCGCAAATGTACCGCCAATCAAGCCTTCAACGCCGGCATGTATCGTGTTATCAAAATTCCTGGACACATAGGTTCCATTGGAGCCAGTGGATAGAATTTCATTGTTAAGCCAGGAGTAATACAGCGCCAAATCCCAGTTCACACTGTTGATATTGCCGATTTTTTGATGGCCTCTAGTGCCTATTTCGATCGAAGTGCCTTCCGTCGCTTTTAGATTAGGAGTCCCGGCACCGGCGGTGATGTTGTCCGAGATATTATAGTTAGTCGGTGGCGCATATAAGCGGCTGACATTACCATAAAGGCTGGAACTCCGGGTCAGGTTATACATCAAGCCCAAGCTGGGATTAATGCCGGAATAGTCAGCACTGGGATTGCCGCCTTGAGGGTAAAAATTGTGAATATTATATACTGGGGGCGCAAAAGCGAAAAGGGGCTGACCGTCTTGAGGGATAGCTAATCGAACATTATTGACCTCACGATGCGCAAACACGCCTTGCAACGCAGGCGTCAACGTCCATTTATCGGTGATATGCCAGTGATCCTGGGCAAAAATTTCGATGTTATCGGCTTTCTTGGTAATTTGATGAGTCATAGGCCCGCGCACACCGCCGTTGTTGGTGTAATTACCGCCTTTATCCGAGTTGGTGCCGAAATTAAGACCCAACAATAATTCATGACTGTCCAGGCGCAGGTTGTAGCGAGCCGACGTACCCCAATCCTGCTGATTGGAATCGACCAATAGACTGAACATATCGTTTTGCCCGCCATTAACATTCGGCAACATCACCTTGTCGACTATTGGATGATAAAGTTGCTGGTTTTCAAAAGAAAAGCCAATATCCAGCGAGCTTTTATCGTCAATCGTCCAGGTTGTTTTATTGGCAACACGCTCGGTCTCGGTATTCAATTGATAATTGCCGTTTTTGGCCACGGTGCTGGCCTGATTGGGATTAGCATCGAATTCAGCCCGAGTTAACTGACCGGGTAACTGCTGGTTGTTTTTAATATAGCTTACAAAGGTGCGGTTGACGATGGCGTCGGTAATTTGCCAGCCGAAGTTGCTGTATAGACCAAAGCGATCCTGTTTATTGTGATCACGGTAGCCCTCCCATTCCTTGCCTTCGACCGTCAACAAGCCATCAAAGCTGTCATTGAAAACCTTGCTGACAGTCCCGCGACCGAGAAATTGGCCGAAACTGCCGCCGTTAAGAGCGAGCCTCATGGCCGGACTGTTATGCGCAGTCGGTGTTGTAAAATCGATAGCGCCACCTAGCGTACTGGCGCCATACTTAAACGCATTGCCGCCGCGCGCAACGGTTGCAAAACTCGCCGCTAGCGGATCAATTATACGGTTATGGTTGTTGCCGTCTGCGGCGGTGACTGGCATGCCATCTTGCAGATATTTAACACCACTGGCCGCAAAGTTATTGGCATCCAGATTTGAACCGCGACTGGAAATAAACACTTCGTCATTGCCATTTTGGCTGGTCGCCCAAACACCCGGCACATAACGAAAAAAATCCGCCACGCTGGAAATGTTTCGATCGTGCAGCTCATTGATGTCAACCAAACTGACCCCACCCGGAGACACAGCAACTTCTGCACTGGCAACGGCAAGTTTCTGGTCACTTTTTTCGGTCACCTCCATGGTTTTAAGCGTAATCGGCTGATCCGCTTTGGGTTTGACCTTTTTACCTGTAGATTTTTTAGTTTCAACGGCAGTATCTGGCAGTTCTTTCGCCATCACTTCAGAACTGGAGTTAAAGAATAAGATAGACATCAAGAGCGGGCTGCTTAGCTGTAAAAGCCTAACAGACCGCTTAGAACGTAAAAGTTTCATAATAAATTCATCGGAGTAAGTGAGTGCACCTCAGTATGTCTGAGTAGTTATTATTCGTCCGTCAAATTAATGCTTTAATTCGACTCGAATAGGTTCGGCGATATTACCCAATAACAGCCATGATTCCCTCACTCATTCGTATGGGAAACGGATTATTTCCTATTCCAAAAGTAACATGTGTGATATGCCGCACTTTTTCATAAGATGCGTTTCACAATCACCAAAAATAATCATTAACACTATGAAAAAATACGCTAAAAAAATAAAGGCGTAATTCGTGCTGTATAAATCAGATGGTCTTGTAGTATCAGAAAGAGGCGGTGAAATAATGATAACGCAACAAACAACGGCAAAACGCTGGAGCATAAGTAGCGATGATTTGCACTCATACCAGCAACAAAACTGTCTGCATCAGTCCTTACCGAAAGAATTGGGCATGGGGCACTCTACTCTATTCCAGCTTGATCAAGACTTAAGCTATATAGAAACTCGCTACTCACCATCGAGAGATCTGGCTGTTCTGAGCAAAATCGAGTATCAGGAACCCCGACTCATAGTCACGCTAGGGATACAAGGACAATCCCGTTTTACTGGAAATAACGGCACGGAACTTTGTTTTAACGAAGGCTACACAACGATAACCGCAGTTCACTCCAGCATTGGCGAGCGCAAATACGAAGCCCACAAACCCACATTGCAACTCCGTTTTGCAATGTCTAAAAATTGGCTAAACAACTATTTTGGTGACATCAAAACGGCGCAGTTATTCAACAAAAATCACACTCAACTTCACCCCACTTCTTCCCAGGCAATATGTGCTGCGTATAAGTTATTGAACTGCAAGCAGAAAACAAACAAGCTATTTATGCATGGACAAGCCATGTCGCTGCTAGCTTTTGAGTTAAGCCTGTTTTTCGAGGACACGCGTCAAAATACAGAGGAATTTAATCAAAAAGATGCCGCTAGCGTAAAATCGGCACAGGATATTTTATTTAATGAATTTAAAAATCCTCCATCCGTAGCAGAGTTATCAAAACGGGTAGGAATCAATCAATGCAAATTAAAAAAATTATTTCATCATTTTTTTGAAAACACGCCTTATGGTCTGTTACACGAAATTAGGATGAATAATGCTTACCAGTTGCTAGAAGCAACTTCGTGTCAGGTAAGTGTTGCCGCTAATCAAGTCGGATATAGTCATGCCAGCAACTTCAGCACAGCATTTATCAAACACTTTGGCATTTCCCCCAAAGAAGTCGCCAAAAAACGCTAAACTGACTTACAATCTAAAACCTGCGAGCCCTAAAAAAAAGGCATCAATACCTGGCTTTTTATACTCAAATTTATTTTTTAATCCTCCAGATGAACTCCATGGTGCAATATTGTTTGCCATAAAGCGGACGGTCGCCACCGGCAGCTTAGGCTCATAGTGCCGACGTTAATTGAGCACGTAACCGTCGGTCCGCAGTTGGCCGTCAACAGCCCGTCAAGTTTGAAATAAATTGTATTTGATCAATGTGCGCTTCCGACCCAAAAGCGACATTGGGATATGGATTTAAGCTTCCCTATACCGGACATTGGTAAGGTTAAACTTATGCTGTTTGCTTGGCCTAAATTCAGTGGTTCTCTTTAAGTTACAATATTTAGCTGACAATACACCATACAACTTCTAATCTGAGCATACTCGGTTCCGTCCTCCATCTTTTGCTCTATAAAGCGCATGGTCAGCGGCATCGTTTAGTGTCTTTGGCAAAAAGTATTCCTGAATCTCGATTTGTGTAGCTACACCCACGCTAATGGTGACAACAGTCGCTGCTTCAGAATAAGTATGTGGCAAGGCGAGATGTTCTATGCCCTCCCGCAAGCGTTATGCAACTTTTAGTGCAGCTTGTTGATTAGTGTCGGGGAGAATAACCACAAATTCTTCACCACCATAACGCGCGATCAAATCACTCGGACGAACTATCATTTTGGCGAGCGCAGCAGCAACCCTTTGCAAGCAAATATCTCCAGCACCGTGACCATAATGATCGTTATATTGTTTGAAATGGTCAATGTCGATCATAATCAAAGAAATTGGTGTTTTATGACGTATAGCTCGCTTCCATTCTGTTGTTAATATCACCGGAAAGACAGTTATCCACAGTAAAAAACTGCCGACACCGAAGCTCAAAAAACTAAATCCAGTCGCAAACAGTCGCCAACAGAAATCTAATTTGATTGTTATATTTTTCGCCATTCCCAACTATGTCTATGATTGCCAAGTTCCAACGTTTTATCCTTGGAAAGGAGAAACTTTAAAAAAGCGAAAATTTGCAAAGCGTGCTCACCATCTTCGCGTTCTGCAACAGATCTGCAAAAGCGTAAAGGTAAACCGTTTCCCGTTAAAGAAATCTTTAAACCTAACGCACAAATAGCTGGTGCATTCAAAGCAAAGGGCAGTGAAGGATAAAAATCAGATAAAGGCTCATCATACAAAACCATCAACACCTGGTCATGATGTTCCTGCAAGAGTCCCAACGCTTCAAGAAAGGCGGGAGCAATACCATCCTGGCCAGGCGCTAGCACGGTAATTTCTTGATGATTAGTATTCGCAATAGAAAATAACCCAGCTATGGCATTATGTACTGACAAGCTGAAAGCAGTGGGCGAAACTTCATCATCTTTCTGCATGTTTTTAAGCATCTCCAGAGATTTATTAACTTCTCCGTGTGCAGAGCTGAAAACAATAGGTAGTGATGTATCCGTATCGGAAAAAGTCTCTGTCGCTTTAAACACCGCCCGACCCAAGGGGCTCAATCTACGTATTAGTTGTCTGGAAACCAACCCAGACAAAATACTTTTATTTGATTGATCAAATACTTGGTGCCCTACCCATTCCTGCCAAGCATTGTGATTATTAATTCCAGGTGCCCAGGCATTCCAGGCTTGCACTACAAAGTCTACTGCTCTCATAGATATATTTATTTTAACAATCCAATTTTTTATTAAATGTCGTAGTTAAAAGACAACAATCATAAGATTCAAATTTAAATAGTAGTTTACTATAAAATTATGCGACAGAGAAATTAAGTGATTACATTAAAAGTAAGGTATATAAATCTTTACGTTGCGTAATTTGATATTAAAGAAACTTAGATTCAACTAACAAGTGCAATTCATTTTTAACAGGAAAGAAAGTGGTTAGCTGATATAATTCAGGGCTTTTTCAATCCGACCAAAGATGAGGAAGCTTATGAAAGACTATAAACAGCTAACCAAGATACAAAGATGCCAGATTGAGTCATTAAAGAAAGCAGATATAAAGCAAAAAGACATCGCTTTGATCATAGGCGTATCAGGCTCAGCACTTAGCAGGAACTGAGTCGAATACCGGAAGGCGTGGTTATCGACCTGAGCAAGCTAATACTAAGGCGCTTCATAGAAAAAATGCAGCCAAGGCCATAAAAATGACACTGGAAGTTTGCGCCCTGATAGCATACCTATCTACACAAGTAACTTTGCCCCTTCTCCAGAGGGAGAAGGCTGGGATGAGGGGAAATATAAATGCTTGATTTTATTCTCCTCTCCCCAACCCTCTCCAACAGGAGAGGGGGGCTTAGTATCATTGTAACTAATTGTTTTAATTAGGGTGAAAAGTTGTGTAGATACCTATACCCTGATAGAGGAAAAAATTCAACTAAATTTTAGCCCTGAACAGGTTTCAGGTTGGATGCGTATAGAGCAGGACATTAAAATCAGTCGTGAACGGATATATCAACATATCTGTGCAGATAAGAGCTGTAGAGCTGTAGGGCGGATTCACCGATAGGCAAACCGCCATTTCTGAATACACCAATGGCGGTTTGCTATCGCAAAACCGTATATGGACTCCTCCCGTTTTACAAGCATTTCATAACTTCTGGATTGGGGTACGACTGCAAAACTGTTGTGAGTGTCTCGAGGCCTGGGTTTCCTTGCCTGGATAGAGATCGATAAAGCGCTTCACAAGTTAAGTCTGTCGTTTTTGATAGTTTTGTCATGCCGCCTATTTGTGCATCAGCAACATGTTTCAATGCAAGTTTGAATAGTTCGGTGTCACCTTCTTCCAGACATTCTTTTACTTTTGTAATTGTGCTGTCTTGGTCTTTCTTTAAGATATCCAACGTGACGGATTGTATGACTGGTGAGTCGAACATAATTAACTTTTTATTGTATCTTTTTTATAGCTTCTTTTTCAGCCTTAATTATATTATCATCAGGCTGTGTATATTTTTCAGAAACACCTAAGTAACAAGCATCCTTTCCTAATCTGGCTTTATCAAAACAATCATCATTAACATATCCTGGTTTTTCGTCTAGGCAATATAACAGCATAGATGATGCCATTTTATGACAGGATAAAAAATCATAAGATGTCGGAGATGCAAATACAGGCGAAAAGAAAAATACTATAAAAAATAGCCAAGTATTTTTCATGTCAATTACCTTCAAAACTGAATTTTTTCATTTTTTGAGTCAGCAGCCTATAAAGAAAAAGATGTAAAATTGGCTCTGTAATAAACTGCGCGCACATTGTGTTAAATACCAGGTGAATTTAAACAAACGACACCAACGCCCCATAATATTTTAGGCTCGACGTCTTCACTACAGCACCGAGCTGCTGGATGAGTTTCTCACGAATCAGACTACAAAAAAACTAAAAACTTGAACATCGAGTGTAAGGAATAAACATGACCACATTAGCCATTATCGGCGGCACCGGCCTGACTCAACTTGGCGAGCTGAACATCATCAAACGCGAGCAATTAACCACGCCTTACGGTGCGCCTTCCGCTGAATTTGTAACCGGCGAACTCAATAACGTCCAGGTTATATTTCTAGCCAGACACGGCAATCCGCACAGTATTGCGCCCCATAAAATAAACTATCGAGCCAACATCTGGGGACTTAAAAAACTCGGCGTAGAACACATCATCGCAGTCGCCGCTGTAGGCGGCATCACCGGCGAAATGGCGCCTGCGCATATCGCAATTCCCGATCAAATTATTGATTACAGCTACGGCCGACTGCATACTTTTTTTGAAGAAGACGCCGTCACTCACATAGACTTGACCTATCCGTACAGTCAAAAGCTCCGCGCCCGCTTGATTAGCGCTGCGGCTAAGGCCAACATAAAAATAAGCCCGCTAGGTGTTTATGGCTGCACCCAAGGTCCGCGCCTGGAAACTGCCGCAGAAATCCTGCGTATGGAAAGAGACGGCTGCGATTTGGTCGGTATGACCGGTATGCCGGAAGCTGCCTTGGCCAAAGAACTGGAGATGGAGTATGCCGGAATCAGCGTAGTCGCCAACTGGGCAGCAGGAAAAGCGGAGGGGGAAATAACTATGGCGGAAATTGAGCGGCATCTCCATAAAGGCATGGCGAATACCGCTAAATTATTGCAAGCTTTTGTAAACTGACTACACGTTTTTAATGATGGCAACCGGCGCCATGGATATGACCATGCGTAGTTTCTTCTTTCGTCGCAGGCCTGATGTCCACAACTTCGACGTCAAACGTTAAGGCTACTCCAGCAAGAGGGTGATTGCCGTCGATGGTAATATCATCACCCTCAATCTTGACGATAGTCACCTCGCCAGAACCTGCACCTACATCTGCATGAAATTGCATTCCGAGTTCAATCTCATCAATGCCTTCAAACATTTCCCGATGAATCACTTGAATCATTTCATCACTTTGTTTGCCATAAGCATCTTCGGCCGCAATACGCACCTTAAATTTTTCGCCTACTGTTTTGTCACGTAACGCATTTTCCAAACCGGGAATAATATTTCCGGTGCCATGCAGGTAAACCAAGGCCTCATCACCTATTGAACTATCCAGTACTTCGCCCTCATCGTTAGTCAAAGTATAGTGAATTGAGACCGCCATATTGTCAGCTATTTGCATGATAAAACCTTTTTGGTAATTTAAAAGCCTTCTATCATAAAGAGTTGTCACGATTTTGTCTGAATTTTTTTGCCTCAGTCACGAAAAGAACGAGAAAAGTTATTAAACAAATTTAATCGCTCTGCGCAAATGCCCACGCTTTAATTACCGCTCCAATAAACTTACCCAAAATTAACTAAAGCTAAGTTTGGTGTTATTTTCTTGCTTCATAGAAGTCGGTTTCACACGGTTCTTGCGAACCTTGCCAGAGCCTACTTCTCCACAAGCGTTACTTCCCGCAGAGCTTGCGGTAGT
>CANNNV010000104.1 GCA_947506155.1 Methylococcaceae bacterium | reverse complement strand
TGCTTTATCCGCAAGGGGAATGAGTAAATCGGTTATGCGTACTAATACTACGTGCTTCACTGAAAAATGAAGCTCGGTGCGGAGTGCCACCGAAGGTTTAGCATAGCTATTTTATGCAAACCGTAAAACTAGGCGATTAATGGCGATATATCTTAAATATTGCTGTTTAATGTTACTCTTAGAAGTTTGTCGTTGTTAATGGGCTTCGTCCCAATTATTGCCGATACCTATATCGACAATCAGCGGCACGTCAAGGTCAGCGGCGGCACACATTAGGGTTCGGATCTTCGTCACACACTCATCTAGCTGATCTTCGGTAATCTCAAACACCAGTTCATCATGCACCTGCATAATCATTTTGGCATCCGGAAGGTCGTTGTACAACCAGTGATCTGCGGCTAACATCGCCTTTTTAATAATGTCGGCAGCGGTTCCCTGCATCGGTGCATTGATCGCAGTGCGTTCGGCATATTGGCGCCGCGCCGCATTGCGTGAATTAATTTCGGGTAAATAAAGCCGCCGACCAAATAAGGTTTCAACATAGCCTTGTGCTCTGGCTTGTTCCTTGATGCTGTCCATATAATTTTTGACGCCGGGATAACGGGTAAAATATAAATCAATATAGGATTGTGCCTGGCTGCGCGACAAGTTTAGCTGCTGAGCGAGACCAAACGCCGACATGCCGTAAATCAGGCCAAAATTAATGGCTTTGGCAGACCGGCGTAAATCGGTGGTGACTTGCTCAGGCGCAACACCAAACACTTCGGCAGCGGTGGCTCGGTGTACATCGTGCCCTTCGCTAAAAGCGGTCAGCAAGCCTTGATCTGCCGATAAATGGGCCATGATGCGCAACTCGATTTGCGAATAATCGGCGGCGACTATTTTTTTGCCCGCTGGCGCAATAAAGGCTTGGCGGATTTTTCGGCCTTCTTGGCTGCGGATCGGAATGTTTTGCAAATTGGGGTCGGAGGATGACAGTCTGCCGGTGGCGGCTACCGCCTGATGATACGAGGTATGAATCCGTCCTGTTTTCTCGTCCACTTGTTGCGGCAGCTTGTCGGTATATGTCGATTTGAGTTTGCTTAAGCTGCGAAATTCCAGAATCAGTTTAGGCAATGGATAGCTTAGTGCTAATTCCTGTAGCACCGATTCTTCGGTGGAGGGTTGACCTTTAGGGGTTTTCTTCAATACCGGCAGTTTTTGCTGGTCATAAAGAATATCCTGGATCTGTTTGGGTGAGCCCAAATTGAAGGTCTGTCCAGCCAGATCATGAGCGCGTTGTTGTAGGGAAATAATCTGGCTGGCAAGTTCAAGACTTTGCTGCGCGAGCATCGCGGTATCGATTAATACGCCGTTGCGTTCAATTTTGGCCAAGACACTGAGCAGCGGGATTTCCAGGTCGGTATAAAGTTCAAGCAGTTTTGGCTGCTGTGCCAATTTTGTCGACAATACCTGGTGCAGTCGCAGGGTAATATCGGCATCTTCCGCCGCATAAGGCGCAGCTTGCTCTATCGGCACTTCCTGAAAACCTATTTGTTTAACGCCTTTACCGGCCACGTCTTCATAATGTATGGTTTCAACGCCCAGATAATGTTTGGCCAGATCATCCATATTGTGTTTGCTCGCCGTACTGTTTAACACATAAGATTCTAGCATGGTGTCGTGGGCAATGCCGCGCAAGGTAATGCCGTGATTAGCCAGCACATGGCTGTCGTATTTCAGGTTTTGTCCTAGCTTTAGCTTGTGTGGATTTTCCAGCAGAGGCCGGAGTTTTTCCAGTATTTCAGTTCGATCCAGTTGATCGGGTACACCCGGATAGTCATGCGCTAAAGGCACATAGGCGGCTTTGCCGGGAGTGACGGCAAAGGAGACTCCGACTATCTGAGCCTTGCTGTAATCCAGACTGGTGGTTTCGGTATCGAATGCAAACAATTCGGCTTGTTCCAGCTGGATTAGCCAGTCATTAAACTGCGGTTGGCTTAGCAGAGTTTCGTAGTTGGTGTCGATTTTTTCTATTTGTACAGCTTCAATAGGAACGGGCGTAGTCGAAGCATTGAGTATTTTCAACCAAGCACTAAAGCCCAGCTCAGCCACTAATTTTTTCAGCTCGTCGGTGTCCATCGGCTGTTGTTTCAAGTCGTCGATGCTGTAGGGTAAATCAAGGTCGCATTTAATCGTGGTCAGCTGTTTGGATAAAGGTAGCAGCGCTAAACTGTCGCGCAGGTTTTCGCCGATTTTTCCGGTGATTTGTTCGGCGTGAGCGACTAGGTTCTCTAAAGTTTGATACTGGGCTAGCCATTTTGCCGCTGTTTTAGGACCGACTTTGGGTACGCCCGGAATATTGTCAACGGTATCGCCGATCAGGGCCAAATAATCGATAATCTGGTCAGGTCTAACGCCAAACTTGTCGAAAACACCCTGGCTATCCATTCGGGTATTGGACATGGTGTTTTCCAAGATAATATGTTCGGTGACCAGTTGCGCCATGTCCTTGTCGCCGGTGGAAATAATGACATCCAGGCCTTGCTGTTCGGCATGTTGAGCCAAGGCTCCCAGCACATCATCAGCTTCCACGCCGTGTTCGATAATTAACGGTAAACCCATAGCCCGAAGCAGCTTATGCAGCGGAGCAATTTGTACGCGTAAATCATCTGGCATAGGCGGTCTATGCGCCTTGTACTGATCATAAAGCTCGTTGCGAAAAGTTTTTCCGGGCGCATCAAAGACCACAGTGATGTAATCGCTGTGATAGTCAGCGATCAGTTTGCGCAACATATTAGTCACGCCGTAAATCGCGTTGGTGGGTTCGCCATTCGGACTGGTCAGCGGAGGTATCGCATGGTAGGCGCGGAATAAAAACGAGGAGCCATCGACTAGAATCAGGCGCTCCCTTGGACTTCGGGAGCCGAAGGATTCAGGACAGGCGATTGGACTAAGTTCAGAACAAGTTTGTGTTGGTTGGGACATAATAGCAGCAGGGTTAAAGGTGTCAGGTTTTACGCTTAACATCGACGATATTAGTCAGTTGACTTATTTTATTCAGCACCTGGCTTAATTGATCGGTGTTTTCAATTTGAATGGTCAGATTAAGCTGGGCTGAAAAATCGGGATGAGTATTTAGCGCCGCATTGGAAATATGAATTTTAGCGTGGGCTAAAATATGGGTAACGTCGTTTAGCAGGTTTTTTGAGTTAAAGGCATCGATAACAATAGGAATCGCATGGCTGGTTTTTTTTTCGCCCCAGTTAACCGCAATAAGCTGGTCTTGTTTTTCGGGTGCCAGGTGCATGATGTTTTCGCAGTCTTTACGGTGAATGGTAATGCCTTTTTTATGCGAAATATAACCGATAATGTCGTCGCCCTGAACCGGGACGCAACAGTGAGCTAAAGAGGTCAGTACATTATCAATGCCATCGACTGAAATGACTGATTTCACCTCGGTTTTTTTGCCCTGCAACGCCTGTCTTAACCGTAAGCCCAGCGCTTGCCTTGAGCGTGGTTGAAGAGGCGCTTCCAATTCGGGCACTTTAAAAAATGCCGCAAGTTGGCGGCGAGTAATATCGCTACGGCCTATGGCTTCAAGCAATTTATCGGTATCAGGCTGGTTAAAGTGTTTAGCCAGCTCGTTTAAGTTAAGTATTTTTAAGCCTAGACGCTGGCTTTCCTTGTCCAGAATAGTCTTACCGGTGATTATATTCTGGTTTTGTTGTTGATTTTTAAACCAGCTTTTAACTTTACCGATCGCAGCCGACGATTTTAAATAGCCCAGATTAAGGTCAATCCAGTTGTGATTTGGACCACCCTCTTTTGCCGTTAAAATTTTTACCTGTTCACCCGATTTTAAACTGTAAGTCAGCGGTACGATGCGACCGTTCACTTTTGCGCCACGACAGCGGTGGCCTATTTCAGTATGGATCGCGTAAGCAAAATCCAGCGGTGTAGAGCCTTTCACTAAATCTATTAACTTACCTGCCGGCGTTAAAACGTAGACACGGTCACTGAATAATTCACTGCGAAAATTTTCGGACAGTGTGTCATCACCTTTTTCTTCCAGTAGTTTGCGCAACGAAGCGATATTTTTTTCTATCGCGGTGTCATGTTTGCCGCCTTCTTTGTAAGACCAGTGCGCAGCAACACCGAGTTCAGCAAAATCGTGCATTTGTTGGGTGCGAATTTGTACTTCGATGCGGTTGCCTTGTGGATCTAAGATCACAGTATGCAAAGACTGATAGCCGTTTTCTTTGGGATTGGCAATGTAATCGTCAAATTCTTTCGGTATGGTTTGCCAAAAGCTATGCACCACACCCAAGGTCATATAACAATTACTTAGGTTGTCAACAATAACGCGCACTGCCAACAGATCATAAAGCTCGTTTATATCCAGTTGCTTGCGGCGCATCTTTTTCCAGATGCTGTAAATATGTTTAGGACGACCATAAATCTTGGCAGAAATCCCTTCGTCAGCGAGCTTCTTCTGTAGCAATTCAATAAAGCTATTAATGCAGTTTTCTCGCTGTGCACGGTTATCAGACAGCGACTTGGCAATACGGCGATAGGATTGAGGCTTTAGATAGCGAAAAGCCATGTCCTCCAGTTCCCATTTTAACTGGTGAATACCCATGCGGTTCGCAATCGGCGCATAAATATCCAGTGTTTCCTGGGCAATAAACCGCCTGAGTTCATAAGAATCCTTGGGTAAAACTTTAAGCCGTTGAACTCGATAAGCCAGTTTTATTAACACGGACCGGACATCTTGCGTCATGGACAACAACATGCGCCGCAAGGTCTCGGTTTGATTCGGTTGGTCGGTCATTTCCAGTGTATAGACGGTTAATTTATTCAACCAGTTAACATCATCAACCAGTGCCGCAACTTTTTTGCCAAATATACCTTTAATATTAGGCTTGGAATTTAAATTGGCCAAACGCGGATCGCTTAATATCGCAGCAAGAATGGTTTTCAGATCAACATTCAAATCCATCAGAATTGCGGCCACCTCAACGCCTGTGGGTCGAAAGTAATGGGAGTCTTCAGGAATTTGTTCGACAATCGCCAGCGCTCGATTTATCTGTTCGGTATCGGCATCTGAAAATCCGCTAAAAAGCGGTTTATGGGACTCGGTGTTTTTTTGCATCAAACGATAGTCAATTATTTGAAAATTGGGTGGTTATGATAGGTCAATGCTGGTAAATGTAACAAGTAATCATTGATTGTAATACCTAACACCTTAAGTGTTCATACGGATGGCCGTGGTCAGTGAGGCAAGGAAGAATGGCCACCGGCGCTGGTAGAGCGTTTGGGATGGTGGACAAAAGATAAATATAATTAATTATATTTATCAATTTTAAAAAACTTTGTCCTTTTCAGGTGCGGTCTCACCCGAACCTACAGCGCTAACACGGAAACGTCATGCGGCCAGAGTTTATCTGGGCATCCCTAAAGGCTATTTTTTTAATGATGATCATCAAGGAAATTTAATAATGAGAAGATTAACAGCTGTGTTATTTATCACATTTTGTTCGTTTAATGTATTTGCTTCACCTGTAAACATCAATACTGCTGATGCTAAAACCATAGGGGAGTCCTTATCAGGCATAGGCCTAAAAAAAGCTGAAGCTATTGTAAAGTACAGGTTGGAAAAAGGCCCATTCAAAACGGTGGAAGAGTTGGATAATGTTAGTGGGATCGGCATGAAAACTGTAACCAAAATTAAAAAAGATGTGTTATTAAGCGATGCTTCCTCTGCCTTGGATCCAAAGATAGATAGTAAAACAGCTGAAAAAACCGATAAAAAAGCCAACTAAGTTAATTTATCGGCATTTCAAAAAAACCAGCGGCCCTCAAAGACCGCTGGTTTTTTATTGTCTGTCGTTTATTCGTTTAGAGAGCCTGACTAAATAAACACCACGCAAGACTGTGTGTGATAATGGGCACTTTTCTATCCGATAAAAATGTTATGCACACACGCTTACCTAGGCGGGCAATCTGGCTCAAGCTTCATCTTTATCTGGCTTTAATTGCCGGATTCTTTTTTGCACTGATGGGACTGACCGGCAGTATCAGCGTTTACCGAGAAGAACTGGATGCACTGTTGAATCCTCAGTTGGTGATTGAACAGCCATTGGGCAAGCGTCAGTCGCTGGATAAAATCATGTCGGCAGTACAAACTGCACATCCAAACCGTTATGGCTCCTGGACGATGGAAATGCCAAGGTCGGTAGATCACATGATTACGGTCTGGTACGATAAACCCCGAGAAACATTTTTTGAACTGTATGCTCCGCTGATGGTGTCGGTAAATCCTTATACCGCAGAGGTCGTTGCGAGCCGGTTCTGGGGTCAGACCGTATGTACTTGGTTATTGGATTTACATACCCAACTACAATTAGGTCGCTACGGTTGGAATGCGGTGGGCATTCTGGGAATATTATTAATGGTTTCTGTCGTTACCGGTGTTTATTTGTGGTGGCCTGTTCCTGGCAGACTTGTGACCTTGGCGCAAGGGCTTCGTATGGTCCAGATGGCTTTCGATATGCACCGCTTGATCGGTCTACTTAGTGCGACTATCTTAGTGTTGCTGGCGTTCACTGGTTTTAACTTGAGTTATCCTTCTGTGCTGGAAACGTTGGTCGGTTCCTCCGGTATGGAACACGGTGAAACTGGCCGTACTATTCTTAGTACGGCAACTCCGAATAACCATCCTGTCGGCTTAGAGTCCGCCGAATTTATCGCACGCGGTCCGTTTCCCAGAGCCGAACTCAGGCGGGTTACCACGCCCGCCGGTGACAGTGGAATTTATCGAATTAATTTACGCCAAGGTAGTGAAATAAATCAGCGTCATCCTTACACCACGGTCTGGGTGGATCGCTGGAGTGGGCAGATCAAAGAAGTGCGTAATCCATCTACATTTACGTCAGGTGAAATTTTTACCAGCTGGATCTGGCCTATGCACACCGGCGAGGCCTTTGGCAGTACCGGTCGATTGCTCTGGTTTTTTGCCGGCATCAGCTTATTCCTGCTCTACGTCAGTGGTTTACTGCGCTGGCTATATCGGCACGGCAAGGTTAAGGATCGGGAAGTGAGTTTTTCGGAGTTGAGACTGCTGTTTTTTCGGATGGGAAAAAAAATTTATCGGATGGTTTTGACGTTGTTTCGGTTGGTTTTTTTACTACTGCACAGCGCAAAACGCTATGTGCCGCCGCTTATCAAAGCCTGTATGCAGCTATGGCTGCGAGTGAAAAATGGCTTGGAAAAGTGACTTTATCACAAAGCAAGCTTTGAACGCCGGTATGGGCGATAATCGTAAGCATTAATTAACTTGGACACTGCGCTTGAATGTTAAAAACTCCTTTTCTTAAACAACTGTTCGGCAGCTTCCTGGACTTGGTGCCTATTCTTGCCGTTGTTTTGATCTTTCAGATTTTTATTATTCGGCAAGCTATTCCTGATGTTGGTAGTTTAATCGCTGGAACTTTATTTGTTATTCTGGGTTTGACTCTTTTTGTTCAAGGTCTTGAGCAAAGTCTATTTCCGATTGGCGAGTCTATGGCTTATGCCTTTGCTCGCAAAGGTAGTTTATTCTGGCTGCTGACTTTTGCCTTTTGTTTGGGTTTTGGTACCACGGTGGCGGAGCCTGCATTGATCGCTGTTGCCCAGGAAGCGGCTAATATTGCAGGGTCTGCTGGTATTATAGAACCCACCAGCGCTGCTAAAGACAGTTATGCTTTGGGACTGCGCATTACTGTTGCGCTGTCGGTTGGCTTTGCTATATTGGTTGGCGTATTGCGCATTATTCGGGGGTGGCCTTTGTATTATTTGATTATCGGTGGTTATTGCGGAGTCATTATTATGACGCCTTTTGCTCCGCCTGAAATTATCGGTATAGCCTATGATTCTGGGGGAGTTACTACTTCGACGATTACAGTTCCACTGGTGACTGCGCTGGGTGTAGGTTTGGCTACAGCGATTAAAGGACGTAATCCGATGGTTGACGGTTTCGGTTTGATCGCCTTTGCTTCATTAACGCCGATGATCTTTGTCATGGCTTACGGGATGCTGAGATGATTGCCTGGATCAGTCAATTTGGGTTGGCTTTGCTGTCTACTTGCCGGGATATTTTGCCTATTGCTGCTATTATTATTGGTTTTCAGGTTCTAGTTATTCGCAAGCCCTTGGCGCATCCTAAAAAAATGTTAGTCGGCTTTATCTATGTGCTGCTTGGTATTGCATTTTTTCTGAAAGGCCTGGAAATGGCGCTGTTCCCTTTGGGTAAGCTAATGGCCAGCCAGCTGACTACCCCAGAATTTCTTGGCATCAATCCCAGCGAACAGCAGGTAAGCTGGCGGGCTTATTTCTGGGTTTATGTATTTGCCGCCAGTATTGGTTTTGCGACTACGCTGGCCGAGCCATCCTTACTGGCCGTGGCCTGGAAAGCGCAACAGATTTCCGGTGGCGCTATCCAGGCGTTGGGATTACGTATCGCAGTTTCGATTGGTGTTGCTTTCGGCATTGCGCTGGGCGCTTATCGAATTGTGACAGGAACGGAACTTTATTATTATATTGTCGCAGGCTATATTATCGTACTGATACAAACCCTATTTGCGCCTAAGCAGATCATCGGATTGGCCTATGACTCGGGCGGGGTAACAACTTCAACGGTCACTGTGCCGCTGGTTACCGCATTGGGTCTAGGTCTGGCGACCACGATTCCTGGCCGTAACCCGTTACTGGATGGTTTTGGCTTAATTGCCTTTGCCAGTTTATTTCCCATCATCGCTGTCTTGGGTTATGCGCAAATTGCGCAATGGCGTAACAAGGGCAGTCTTTCACCAAAACCCTGAGGAAAATCATGCATTTCAAATTAATTATCGCCTTTGTTGAAGATGACAAAACGGATCTGGTGCTTGATACAGCGCGTAAAAATGGCGCTAAAGGAGCAACCGTGGTCAGTAATGCTCGTGGTGAAGGTATGAAGCAATCGAAAACTTTTTTTGGCCTGACCTTGGAAACCCAGCGCGATGTTCTGTTGTTTCTGGTCGAAGAGCACCTTAGTCGGCATATTCTGGAAACCATCGCTAAGGTCGCTCAATTTGACAGCAAACCAGGTACCGGCATTGCTATTCAGATTGATGTTGAAGACGCCGTTGGCGTTATGCATCAGGTTGAACAATTAACTCAGGAACTTGAGGATAAATTATGATGGCGCCACGTATGGTAATTCGCGTTAAAGATGTGATGAAAACTGATTTCGGCACTATTGATGGCATTGCCACCATAGATGATGCGCTGAAAAAAATGAAAGCGCTTAAAACATCAGTGCTTATCGTTAATAAACGCGATCAGGACGATGAATACGGGATGATTAATTCCGGTGATATTGCCCGTCATGTGTTAGCCAAAGACCGAGCCCCCGATCGCGTTAACGTTTATGAAATTATGAGTAAACCAGTGATTTCGGTACATCCTGATATGGATATTCGCTATTGCTCACGTTTATTTTCTACCTATCATCTCATTCGGGCGCCTGTCATTGAAAATAGCAAGATTATCGGTATAGTCAGTCCGAATTCGATGGTATTGGATGGTATGTACAGGGCTTATCAATAAATTTTTTAAAAAGGAATCGATCATGTTGAACTTATTAAAATTGCTAAAATTTAATTCGAGAATCTGGTTTTTTCTGGGTTTTTTAGGCTGCGTTTTTTTGTTGTCGATGGGCGCATATTTCCAATTTGTCGGAGGACTTGATCCTTGCCCTCTGTGTATTTCTCAGCGCATTGCTATTTTGGTGACGGGCTTGGTTTTTTTAAGCGCAGCTATCCATAATCCAGCGCAGACTGGTGTAACAGTTTATGCTATTTTAGGCGCGATCGCGGCTTTGTGTGGCGGGTCGATTTCAACCCGACATATATGGATACAGCATTTGCCGGCTGATCAAGTCCCGGAATGCGGTCCTGGTTTGGATTATGTGCTGCAAAATTTCCCTTTGTTTGAAACAATGAAGTTAATGCTTAGTGGTACCGGTGATTGCGCTAAAGTTGACTGGACATTGTTCGGTTTCAGTATGCCTGAATGGACTTTGCTGGCATTTTTAATGCTGGCAAGCCTTAGTCTGCTGCAAATCTGGAATTATAAACAGGCGAATTAGCACGGTTTTTAGAAGTGACGCGGACAGTTGGTGTGTCGCTTGCACGAATTAACCCTTAAGTATTGGGAATAGCGTCAATCACCCCGCCCTGAAGGACGGAGCTTGTAAAAGCCAGGTTGACCAGACTAAGCGCTAACACAGTGCTACGATTACAATGGGTCGTTAAGACTTACCAGCGAATGCTTCCTTAGTTCGCAGCTTGTAAAGGATCGGATCACGCTGGGGAAAGGTAAAGCCCCGAAGGTTCTTTTCGTCACTGGCAACAGTGAGAGCCGGTTGTAATCATTGTCGAAGGGAGATTGCGGG
>CANNNV010000103.1 GCA_947506155.1 Methylococcaceae bacterium | reverse complement strand
TAACCCAGCGATGATTTTATGCCTGAAATTTTAGGCTTTACATCTAAAAAAATGATATTTGAAATTGAAAATTGGTATTTCTGCGTTGGTTTTCTCAACAAACAGAACCAATCTTCTGAACTGGCTTATAAAATCAGCGAACCGTAAGTTGTATGGTATCAACATCGATAAGCGGCAGGTTGGTTTGTAGTTCAAAAGTGAGCTGTATTTGGTTGTGATTAAGTTCCGAGAAACATAGACTGGCGGCTTCATGAATTAAATCATTCAGGTTGGCTTTGCTAATTTGTTTTGTATTCGATTTAATCAGTCCCCTCATTCTGCGAATAATTTGCCCGGCCCTTAACGCTTGTTGCTGAGTTTTGTGCAGAATTTCAGTGAGTTTGATTAAATCGATATTTTGGTTGTTGATCAGGTTTAAGCTGACTTGGGTATACGTGGTAATTGCAGTCAACGGCTGGTTAACTTCATGAGCAATACCTGAAGCCATTTCTCCCATGAGTCCAAGGCGAGTGACATGGGCCAGTTGATTGACATGTTCTTTATCTTGCTGTTGTTGGGCTTTACGCTGATTGATGTCACGAATAGTGCCGACAAAGTTGATTAGCTGGCCTTGCGTATCGAATACCGGAGAAATCGTCAATTCGTTCCAGAAGGTAGTGCGGTCTTTACGGTAATTCACTATTTCGCCGGAGAATGGTGATGCATTTTTCAGCGCTAGTCGTATCTCGTTCAATATCAGTGGGTCGGTGAGCGGCCCGTGGAGCAGTCGACAGCTCTGTTGATAGAGTTCTGCCTGGGTATAGCCGGTGATCTGCTCAAAGGCATTATTGATCGACAGGATTCGGTTATCAGTATCGGTGATCAATACTCCTTGGCTGATGGCTTTTAGCGCGACCCTGCTCAGTCGTTGGCTATTTTCGGATTGTTTGCGCTCGGTGATGTCGGCAATAAAACCATGCCAGAGTATGCCGCTACCGGTTTCCCTATTTTGTTCGGGCGTAGCATTGCCGGATAGCCAGCGTTCTGTGCCATCGTCAAATTTTACCCGATATTCATGGCGCCACGTCGTGAGGTTATCTGCTGATTGCTGGATTGATGTTTGCACCTCGACATAGTCATCAGGATGAATCAGCGCAAATACGTTAGATGCATCTTCACGTACCTGCTCCGGACTGAGCTGATAGATATCTTTGATGCCAACACTGCTGTAAGGAAAGCAGCTGCTGCCATCAGGGCGCAAATGAAACTGATAGACCATTCCGGGGATGCGGCCGGCAATTTTCTCCAGGCGATTCAAAGCCTCTTCCCGATCTTTTATCAGCGCTTGCATACGCTTTTCTGCGAGTTGTAGTTTGTGTTTCTGGGCCAAGCCTTCTGACAGTGTGTGTCCGAAGGTGTTGACGATGTCGTTTTCAAATTCAGACCAGGAAGCGCTGCGATTACGCCACAATTCTGACCGGCCTTCGAACGAGGATCTAGGGTTAAGATGAAAATTGCCTGCTAGGGTTTGCTGAAGGTTTTGTTCGTAACAACCGGCCCAGGTCACAGTGCGCGGTTGTTCTTTACGCAACCAGATGATGCAATTTTTCATCGAGCTAGATAGCATTGTTGTTATTAACCCGGATGCTATTTTTGGATAGGCGAGTGCTGGGGGAAACTGTTCCCCCAGATTGTCGCAGCTGAATACGTTTACTGTTGTTGTTGTTGTCTGCTTTCCTATCCAGCTTAGCAGTGTAGCGATGGCGGTGGAATCGGGTGTAGAGCCATAGGTATAGTGTCTGCCTTCCACAATAATAATCAATCCGGAGGCATTTAGACAATTAAGTAATTCAGGGTTTAATTGTTGCAGAACCTGCTGCATTGACTGAGTAAGGATAGATTTTAGTAGCACTGTTTTGATCTGTGTGACCTTGTCCAGCAGTTTATGTTTACTCCTCATTTGTATCGATGCCAGCTCTGTCGATATCATGCGGGAAATAAACACTGCAGCCTCGCGCATCGCAAATGATACCCGCTTTGGATGGTGATGATGACAGATAATTAAGCCCCACAACTGGCCATTTTGCAGCAGTGAAATTGACATTGAAGCTTGAACTCCCATGTTACGGAGATATTCCATATGGCTAGGGGAAAGACTGCGCAGCGCCGAATGACTCATGTCTAGTGGTTGGTTCAGCGTGGGCAGTATTTGGACAGGAACAGCGTCGATATCGGCAACGATACGCACTAGGTTTTTGGTGTATAAAAGCCGTGCCTGTGACGGAATATCGCTGGCCGGAAAGTGCATGTTCAGATATGAAGTGGCTGATACCACTCCGGTTTGTGCAATCACTTCGCCATCCCAATTTGGCTGAAAGCGATAGATCATCACGCGGTCATAGTCGTACAGTTCCTGTACGAGTTGAGTGATTTGTTCAAAGTAGTGGATCGTTTCTGTATTTGACTCGATAGTCAGCAGCGAGTCCTGCATTTGCATCAGCAGTTCGCCCAGTTGTTCTCTGTTAGGCAAGCCTTCGTCCCGGCATAGTTCCAGCACCCACAGATCATCGGCACGATAGAGGTGTGCATCAAGGTTTATGCGCTGTTGTTGCTGGACAACGCTGACTAAACCGGTAGCGGTATGGTGAGTATTGGCCTTTTGACATAAGTGCTCAAATTGTAACGCAGCTGTATCGCCGATCAATTCAGTCAGCGACTTGCCAAGAACACCCTCCACAGGCAAATCAATAAAATCGCTAATATTGTCACTGGCCTGAACTACCGTGCGCAGCTTATTCGCGCTTAAAACCAGTACAGCACCATGCGGCTGGATGTTGCCGAGTTGATGTATAGGTTCGGCTGCACAGGCCTGGAGGGCTTGTTGTAAGTGATTCATGATTTTGTTATTTGTGTCTGATGTACTGCGAGATCAAAAACCTGATTGAATAATTCAAAAGTCTGGCAGGGTCTTCTACGGCGGCGTGGTGTTAGTGACTGTCGTTTTGATACGATACCGAATAAGGCTCTCCGAAGAGAGCCTTATTTCTAAAAGCCACCGATAATAGGTTGAGCAGTTACTATCTAATCTATCTTAAGCGCCAAAAATACGGGATTACCTTGACGTTGGATTAATACAGCGACTGATTTACCTGCGGGGAGTTTTTTAACTATGTTGTCAAAATCAGCCGCATCATGAATAGCTGTGTTTTGAATACGTAAAATGACATCACCACGCGAAATTCCGGCATCCTTGGCGGCACCTTTGGCCACATCTTGTACTAACACACCACTTTTAGCGATTTGTAGGGTTTCCCGTTGCGCATTAGTTAAATCAATGACACTAATGCCCAGCCGGTTATGCGGCAGTTTTGGGGCTGCTTTAGCGTCCGCTAATTTATCAACTTCATCTGGCAACAAGCCTATTTTAAAATCGATGGTTTTAACTTCACCTTGTCTGATAATTTTTAAGGTGGCTTTGTTATTGATCGGTGTTATGCCGACCATAGGCGGTAAATCCCCTGAGGTTTCAATGGGCTGGCCATTAAATTCGGTGATAATGTCACCAATCTGCAATTGGGCTTTTTCTGCTGGACTGTTGGGAAGAACTTTCGATACCAAGGCTCCTTGTGGTTTTTTCATACCGAATGATTCAGCCAGTTCGCGTGTTACATCCTGTATCTGAACACCCAACCAACCATGTGCTGCTTTGCCTGTGGTTTTTATTTGGTCGACGATATTCATCACCACATCCATCGGTATAGCGAAGGACAATCCCATGAAGCCACCAGTACGGCTGTAAATCTGAGAATTTATGCCAACGACTTTACCTTCCATATTAAATAAGGGGCCACCCGAATTGCCAGGGTTGATCGCGACATCGGTTTGTATGAACGGCACATAATTTCCACCGGGTAAACTACGCCCTTTGGCGCTGACTATGCCAGCTGTCACTGATTGCTCAAATCCAAACGGCGAACCTATAGCTAAAACCCATTCGCCAACCTGTAATTTATTGGGTTCACCAATGGTCACGGCCGGTAAATCTTTGGCCTCTACCTTTAGCAAGGCAACATCGGTACGCGCATCGGAGCCGATCACTTTGGCTAATAACTCCCTGCGATCGGAAAATTTAACCACAATTTCATCTGCATCTTTTACCACATGATGATTTGTTAACACATAACCATCTGGGGAAATAATGAAGCCAGAACCTAAAGAGGACGTATCCTTGGGCACAGCACCGCCGCCTTGCTCATTCAAAAAACGCTTGAAAAACTCTTCCATTTCTGGAGGCATACCCTCCGGCAATTGCTGTTGTTCAGGCGTATTTTCAGCCTCGGGTTGCGCTTTTTGAGTGGTGCTAATATTGACTACAGCTACGCCATTGGTTTTTACCATCTCGGTAAAGTCAGGCAATTGTGCAAATACATTCTGATTAAACAAAACAATCAGAAAAAAACAGCACTTAATCTTTTTAAGCATAAACACCTCTATTTAATATCATGAATAAAATAACGTATGTTAAAAATAACAACTAGGATAATTGAGATAAAATTGTGCTATCACGCTAAAAAGCTTTATTATCCATAATCAATAACAACTAAGCCACTTAAGCCCTAAACTTCTTCTCATTTATTTAATTTTACTGTTTTGATTTGATGCCTTATTCTCAAAATTATGATGTTCTTATTATTGGCAGCGGCGGTGCTGGCTTAAGCCTGGCTCTTAAACTAGCCGATCATTCACTGCGTATTGCGGTCTTGTCAAAATTCGCTTTGACGACGGCTAGCACTTATTATGCGCAAGGTGGTATATCAGCCGTATTCGGTGCCGATGATTCAATTGAATCGCATATTGAAGATACACTAGATGCCGGTGCTGGACTTTGTGATCCCGAAATTGTTAGGCTGACGGTGACTCACGGTAAAAGTTCGATAGACTGGCTAAGGGAACAAGGTGTTGTGTTTACCGAAGAGCAGACTGCATCCGGGGAAATCCAGTTACATTTAAATCAAGAAGGTGGACATTCTCATCGTCGTATCGTGCATACCGCAGATGCAACGGGTAAGGCCGTATCTTTATCGCTGATTGAACGTGCCCAGGAACACGATAATATTGAGTTATTTGAACACCATAATGTAGTGGAGTTAATTACCAGTGCCCACCCCAAACGAATTCTGGGTGCGTATGTGTTGGATTCAAAAAAACAGCAAGTCAGGACGATAGCTGCCCGTGTCGTAGTTTTGGCTACGGGTGGCGCCAATAAAGCGTATCTTTACAGTACCAATCCGCAAAGTTCAACCGGTGATGGTATAGCGCTGGCCTGGCGTGCAGGCTGTCGTATCAGTAACATGGAATTCATGCAATTTCACCCAACCTGTCTTTATCATCCGCAGGCACAGTCGTTTCTAATCAGTGAAGCGGTAAGAGGCGAGGGTGGCAAGTTAATCCTGCCTGACGGCTCACCGTTTATGCAGCATTTTGATGCCAGGGAAGAATTAGCACCTAGGGATATTGTCGCCAGAGCCATTGATCATGAAATGAAAAAACGCGGCATAGACTGTGTTTATCTGGACATCAGTCATAAACCGGAACAGTTCATCCGCGAACATTTTCCTACGATTTATCAGCAATGTCTTGAGTTTGACATCGACATTACCAAGCAGCCTATTCCTGTAGTGCCAGCCGCGCATTATACCTGCGGCGGAGTGTTAACCGACAGCTATGCACGCACCGACATTACCAATCTTTACGCCATAGGTGAAGTTGCTTGTACCGGTTTGCACGGCGCCAATCGGATGGCCAGCAACTCATTGCTGGAATGTCTGGTGTTTGCAGAACGTGCTAGTGAGGATATTTTGCAAAAACTGCCTGATATTTTGCCGCCACCGGCAATTCCGGGCTGGGATGAATCTAAAGTCAGTGATTCTGATGAAGAAGTGGTGGTTTCGCACAACTGGGATGAACTGCGGCGTTTTATGTGGGATTATGTCGGCATAGTCAGAACCGACAAACGCTTAAGCCGAGCACTGAGTCGGGTTGAGTTTCTTAAAAATGAAATCGCCGAATATTACAGTAATTTTCGTGTAACCAGTGATTTGTTGGAATTGCGTAATCTGGTCATAGTTGCTGAATTAATCATTCGTTGCGCACAGCAGCGCAAGGAAAGCCGTGGCTTGCATTACACACTGGACTACCCGGAAACCGATAACACTCAACCAGCGAAAAATACAATTTTGACACCATGGCTACCTGATTAGACAGGCATTAACTAAAATTTTTTTTCGGGGACCTGTGATTTATTCTAATCGTATGAATTGAAAATTTTCCAAAACCAAAAAATAAGGATAACGTTGTGAATATTCTGATTACTGGCGGCACCGGTTTTATAGGCAGTGCTTTGACGCATCGTTTGGTTGAACAAGGCCATCGTATTACGGTGTTAAGCCGTAGCCCCGATAAAGTAGAAAAAATATGCGGGCAGGGCGTTAAGGCATTGGCCGGACTTGATCAATTAAACGTGGAGGATAGCTATCAGGTTATTATTAACCTTGCTGGCGAGTCGATTGCCGATGCGCGCTGGAGCGAGGCTCGCAAACAGCAGCTTAGGGCAAGCCGAATCGGTTTGACTAAACAACTGATCGCCTGCATTGCACGGATGAATGTAAAACCCGAGTTGTTAATTAGCGGCTCCGCCATTGGCTATTACGGCAATCAGGGCGATACCGTGTTAACCGAACAAGCAAGCGCTTATGATGATTTCCCCGGGCAACTTTGCGCTGCTTGGGAAAATGCCGCAATAGAGGCGGAAGAATTCGGTGTTAGAGTGTGTCTGATCAGAACCGGTTTGGTCATAGCTGATGGCGGTGGCTTTTTACAGCGTATGTTACTGCCGTTTCGTTTGGCTTTGGGCGGACGCCTGGGCGACGGACATCAATGGATGTCCTGGATACACCGCCAGGACTGGATCAATATTGCATTAATGATGATGGATGATACAGCGATGCAAGGTGCTTATAACGCGACCGCGCCGAACCCCGTCACTAATGCCGAATTTACCCGGATACTGGCGCAGGTTCTACATCGTCCTGCCTTATTGCCAGTTCCCTCCGGGCTATTAAAAGTGCTGCTAGGTGAGCTTTCAGAGCTGGTTTTGGGTAGTCAGCGGGTGATTCCTGAACGCTTGCTGGCTCAGGGATTCAAGTTTCAATATGAAGACCTTGAGGGTGCGTTAAAGCAAGCCTTGACTCAAGGCGAATAGCGTCGCTTGTTTAAACCGGGTTTTGCTCAATTGACTTTCATGGGCATGATCAATAATTGGCGCTGGATAACTACAAGCACTGTGCTGCTTGTCCCATTGATGCAATATCTTGGGCGGGAAGGCTTGTAGTTCCGGCAGCCAGTGATAAATGTACTGGCAGTCCTGATCAAATTTACGTTGTTGTAGCCACGGATTAAAAATCCGAAAATATGGCTGCGCATCACAACCGGTAGACGCCGCCCATTGCCAATTACCGTTATTGACGCAAGGATCATAATCGACCAGATGCTGGGCAAAATAACGCTCGCCCCAACGCCAACTAATATGCAAATCCTTGACCAGAAAAGAGGCGACAATCATTCGTACCCGGTTATGCATAAAACCGGTGGCGTTAAGTTCACGCATACCGGCATCCACTATGGGAAAGCCGGTTTTTCCCTCACACCAGGCTTGAAAATACTCGCGATTGTTATCCCAGGGTAAAGTCGCAAATTTTTCCATAAAAGCCCGTCCAAAAACCTGCGGATAGTGATAGGCAATATGAGTAAAAAAATCCCGCCAGTATAATTGCCGAAGCAGCGGATGTTCGCTGCCGAGCTGTTCGGTAACCGCATAATAAACTTCCCGTACCGAACAAGTGCCAAACTTCAGATGCGCGGAAAGTTTACTGGTTGTATCCAGGGCTGGAAAGTCGCGGGTATCTTGATAATCGGCGCAGTCACCAAGTTGCTCCAGTATTGCCAAAGCCTGGCTGCGACCGCCGTTGATTAAAGCTTCTGCTGGTGCCCAGTCGGTGTCTACCGATAGATAATTCGACTGAACCGAAGCCTGGGGCAGCGCAACCGGAAATTGTCTGGCATGGTTATAAAACGCGGTAAATACTTTATAGGGTGTTTTATCTTTTTTTACTGCTTGCTCCGGTTCATTGAGCAGGCTATCCGGCAGGGTATGCAAAGCAATACCGAGCTGTTTGCAAACCAAGGCCAGCTGTTCATCACGTCGCCGACTGAATGGTGTGTAATCCCGATTGATAAACACGGCCTGTATCTGCTGTTGCTCGACCAATTGCTTGATGACTTGTTCGGGTAAATCCTGGTATAGCGCAAGACTTCCTCCGGTTGATCTTAACTGCTGTTGAAGATCTTCAATCGACTGCAACATAAACTGCAAGCCCGGCTTGCTTTGATAAGGATGTGCTTCAATCTGCCGGGGGTCAAAAATAAAGCAGGCAAGCACTTGGTCTGAAAGCCGCAGCGCTTCTTGCAAGCCGGTGTTGTCATGCACACGCAAGTCACGACGGAATATAAAAAGTGAAGTTGAATAAGTGGTCATCGAAAAAATGTTTAATGGCAGTGGATTTTAAGGTTCGCGCTCCATTTTTTGCAGCAGGACTTCGCGTTCGGGACTGCTTTCAGCTATTTCAACCGGATTGGTGTTTATTACCAATACCCTTTTACCGGATGGAATCATGAGTTTGTTAAATTGGCGCTGTTTAAACCAAACTGAAAAACGAAAGCTCAGTAATAAAATCAGCATGATTAAATAAAACAGCGGCTCGGCTAGGTTACCCTTGAGTTGCCAGTAATAATGAATAATCGTGGCAATAGCGGCAATATAAATAAAACGATGGAGTTTTTTCCATGATTTACCTAGGCGCTTTTTAGCCCATTTGGGCGATGACAGTGCTAGTAGTAAAATTATGCTATACGTGAGTAAACCAAACCAGATATAAGGACTCTCGATAATATCAATGCCAATAATACGCCACATCAGCGCATGATCTAATAGCAAGTAAGCCAGTAAATGCAATGTTGCATAGAAAAAAGCATATATCCCTAGCAGTTGCCGATAATCGGTCATACCACGCCATTTTGTAATCGTTTGTATTGGCGTAATAGCCAAGGTCAGCCATAAAAAACGTAATGACCAATCGCCTAGGCGAATATGCAAGGCTTGAATCGGATTTGCACCTAAATTGTCAAAAGCAATATCAATAAATAAACCCAGCAACGGTATTAAACAAGCGACAATGGTGTAGTGCCATAAACTGTGAAGTCGAAAAACCATTAGAAGAAATGCCGTAAGTCCATATTGCTATACAATGAGGCTACTTGCTCCCCATAGCCATTGAATATTTCAGTTTGTCGACGCGGGGTAAAAAAACCGCTGCCTAACTGGCGTTCACTACTTTGGCTCCACCGTGGATGAGCAACAGCCGGATTCACATTAGCATAAAAGCCATACTCATTGGGCGCAAATTTATTCCAGGTTGTCAGCGGCGGTTTTTTTAACAACTCAATTTTGACAATGGCTTTAATGCTTTTAAAACCATATTTCCAGGGCACAACCAAACGCAACGGCGCACCATTTTGCTTTGGCAGTATATCCCCGTAAAGACCAACAGCCATCAGCGTCAGCGGATGCATGGCTTCATCAATGCGCAGGCTTTCGACATAAGGCCATTCCAGCATCGTATGATTAAGCTGCATAGGCATTAAATCCGGTTGGTAAATCGAGGTAAATTTTACAAAATTGGCCGTCGATAACGGGCTAACTTTTTTCAATAAACTTGCCAGAGGAAAACCGATCCAGGGTACAACCATAGACCAGCCTTCGACGCAACGGAAACGGTAGATATACTCCTGTAAGTTCTGTTGCGCTAAAACATCCTCCAAATAATAAATACCCGGCTTTTCAACTTCACCGCTAATTTCTATAGACCAGGGGTCGGTGCGCAAATTTTGCGCAAGGCTGGTGGCATCTGTTTTATTGAAAGAAAATTCATAATAGTTGGTATGATTTTTAATCAGTTCAGCCGGGGTAGGCGTTAAGGCCTTGGCGGATAAATCAGCTGGTTTTATATCTCCCCAGGCTTTGTTATCGGCCCATGAGGGTGAAATTCCCGCACCGAGCATGGTCGCGAATAGGGCTTTAATTATCTTACGTCGCTGCATAAAAACCACAGGATCGGTAATCTGATGTCCCGGAATGTCTTTTTTTGTTTTAATTATCATCGGTTTCTGCGCGAGATACCCCGTCCTTTAGGTCGGGGAGGGATAGCACGTCGGCGTTAGCCGACCCAGTTCATGCAGCTCCTATTGCGTTTGCTATCTTTAAAAAATTAGGTGCTTGTCTTTCCAAGCGGTCAACCCGTGAGGGTATCCCCGTAAGGGGCTAGTAACGCTGCGGTTTCCCGCAATCTCCCTTCGACAATGATT
>CANNNV010000102.1 GCA_947506155.1 Methylococcaceae bacterium | reverse complement strand
TCACGGGTTGACCGCTTGGAAAGACAAGCACCTAATTTTTTAAAGATAGCAAACGCAATAGGAGCTGCATGAGCTGGGTCGGCTAACACCGACGCGCTATCCCTCCCCGACCTAAAGGACGGGGTATCTCGCGCAAAAACCGATGAAATAGGAAAGTCACCAAAGGCGGGACGACTAAACGCTGGAGCAACCAAAACTGCGTTCCCACGCTGGAGCGTGGGAACGATTTCATTTAAATTATCTTCTAGGAATCCAATATGCTAGAGCAATACCGTAAACATGTAGCAGAACGCGCAGCCGAAGGCATAGTCCCCAAACCGCTGGATGCTGAACAGGTCGCCGCTTTGGTTGAACTGATTAAACAGCCGCCCGCAGACGAACAAGAATTCATCCTTGATTTGTTGGCCAATCGCATTCCTGCCGGGGTTGATGAAGCCGCTTATGTTAAAGCGGCATTTTTATCGGCTATTGCTAAAGACGAAGTCAGTTCACCGATACTCGATGCCGCACGCGCTACGGAGTTACTCGGCACCATGTTGGGCGGTTATAACATCGCTCCGTTAATCGACTTGTTGGACAATGAAACCCTAGCCCCAATTGCAGCTCAAGCGTTGTCGCATACCTTGCTGATTTTCGATGCTTTTCACGATGTACAGGAAAAAGCCGATGCCGCTAATCCCTATGCCATCCAGGTGCTTAACTCCTGGGCTAAAGCCGACTGGTTTACCAGCAAACCCAAGGTGCCGGAAAAGCTGACCGTGACTGTGTTTAAAGTCACCGGTGAAACCAACACTGACGACTTGTCCCCTGCGCCCGATGCCTGGTCCAGACCTGATATTCCGCTGCATGCACTCGCCATGCTAAAAATACCGCGTGAGGGCATTAACAATGCCGAACAACAAATAACCGAACTCAAGCAAAAAGGTTTTCCGGTTGCTTATGTCGGCGACGTGGTCGGCACCGGCTCTTCGCGTAAATCCGCGACCAATTCGGTGCTGTGGTTCATGGGCAAGGATATTCCCTACATTCCGAACAAGCGTGAAGGCGGGGTTTGTATCGGCGGAAAAATAGCGCCTATCTTCTTCAATACCATGGAAGATTCCGGCGCCCTGCCCTTTGAATGCGATGTGACTCAACTGGAAATGGGCGATGTAATCGACATTTATCCGTATCAAGGCGAAGTCAGACGGCATGCCTGCCCTGAGCCTGTCGAACGGGATAGTGACGAGCTGATTTGTAAGTTCGAACTGAAAACCGAGGTCATTCTGGACGAAGTACGCGCCGGCGGCCGTATTCCGTTAATTATTGGCCGAGGTTTAACCGATCAGGCCCGTAAGACCTTGGGCTTACCAGCCTCCACGATTTTTAGTCGTCCGGTTAAGGCGAAAGACAGCGGCAAAGGCTATACGCTGGCGCAAAAAATGGTCGGTAAGGCTTGCGGCGTTGCCGGCGTTCGTCCAAACACTTATTGCGAGCCGCGCATGACAACCGTCGGCTCCCAAGATACCACAGGACCTATGACCCGCGACGAATTGAAAGATTTAGCCTGCCTGGGTTTTTCCGCTGATTTGGTGTTGCAATCGTTTTGTCATACGGCGGCCTATCCAAAACCGATCGATGTCACCATGCAGCATACTCTGCCCGATTTCATCATGAATCGCGGCGGCGTGTCGCTCCGTCCCGGCGACGGCATTATTCATTCCTGGTTGAACCGGATGTTATTGCCGGATACCGTCGGCACCGGCGGCGATTCGCATACCCGTTTTCCTATCGGCATTTCCTTTCCGGCCGGTTCCGGTTTGGTCGCCTTTGCCGCAGCCACCGGCGTGATGCCGCTGGATATGCCCGAATCAGTGCTAGTTCGGTTTAAAGGTGAAATGCAGCCAGGCATTACCCTGCGCGATCTGGTCAATGCGATTCCCTATGTGGCGATACAACGCGGCTTACTGACGGTTGAAAAACAGGGCAAGAAAAATGTGTTTTCAGGCCGAATTCTGGAAATCGAAGGCTTACCGAATTTAAAGGTCGAGCAAGCTTTTGAGTTGTCTGATGCGTCAGCAGAGCGTTCTGCCGGTGGTTGTACGGTGCGTTTGAATGAAGCGCCGATTCGCGAGTATTTAAATTCCAATATCACTCTACTGAAATGGATGATAGCCGAAGCTTATGGCGATGTCCGCACGATAGAACGACGAATAAAAGCCATGGAAGACTGGCTGGAGCACCCGGTGTTGCTGGAACCCGATAGTGATGCCGAATACTTTGAAATCATCGACATCAATATGAATGAGATCAAGGAACCGTTACTTGCCTGCCCTAATGACCCGGATGATGTAAAAACCCTATCTGCCGTGGCAGGAACCAAAATCGACGAAGTGTTCCTGGGTTCCTGCATGACCAATATCGGCCATTTCCGTGCTGCCGGCAAATTGTTGGAAAAACATCCGGGTGAATTGCCTACCCGTTTGTGGGTTGCGCCGCCGACCAAAATGGATCAAAGCCAATTGACAGAAGAAGGTTATTACAAGACTTTCGACCAAGCCGGTGCGCGCACTGAAATGCCGGGTTGTTCCTTGTGCATGGGTAATCAGGCGCGGGTCGGTGAAAATACTACGGTAGTTTCCACCTCAACACGGAACTTTCCCAACCGTCTGGGCAATGGTGCCAACGTGTATCTATCCTCGGCCGAACTGGCGGCAGTCTGTTCGATACTAGGCAAAATCCCAAGTTTTGATGAATACATGTTTTATGCCAATCAACTTGAAGCAACGGCCGACGATACCTATCGTTATTTGAATTTTGATCAGATGCCCAATTATCAGCCCAACGGTTTGCTGAACAACTAGGCATTTATTAAATTACTTTTAATCGAAAAGCCTATGCTTTTTTTCTTTTGAACTGCTTTTATTCATTTTTACGATACTGATGTTTACATTAAGTGCCTCGTTATTGATCGACCCAACTCAACCATGCTTGAATAAAAACGGCTACAAGCGGCAGGCACTTTGCCGGGTATGTTCAATAGTTTTGCTCAGCCTTTTTTTTCCTACGCTAACTCTAGCTGCTGAAAATACAAGCCCGATGCAACCCTTGGATCTGACTCAACATTGGGTCGGTTATCTGGCGCTGGCGCTCTTTACCCTGGCCTATTTGCTCGCGATGACTGAAGAAGTCACTGAGTTGCGAAAATCCAAACCCATGGTGTTTGCAGCTAGCGTGATCTGGATATTTATCGCCGCTATTTATGCCAACGATGGCATGAGCGAACAGGCAGGACTAGCTTTTCGATCCACACTGGAAGGCTATGCCGAACTGTTTTTATTCATCATGGTTTCGATGACTTATTTGAACGCGATGGAAGATCGTGGCGTATTTGAAAATCTGCGCGTCTGGCTGTTGAGTAAGAACTTCAGCTATCGCCAGTTATTCTGGATTACCGGCTTTCAGGCTTTCTTTATTTCATCGGCGTGCAACAATCTGACTACGGCTTTATTGATGGGCTCTGTCATTTTGGCGATGGGCAAAAATAGCCCGCGTTTCGTCACCTTGTCTTGTATTAATGTCGTAGTTGCTTCTAATGCAGGTGGCTCATTCAGTCCTTTCGGCGATATTACTACCTTGTTAGTCTGGCAAAAAGGTGTAGTGCCCTTTGCCGATTTCTTCTCGTTGCTGATTCCGGCTATCGTCAATTTTGTTTTGCCCGCCGCGATCATGAACTTCTGGATACCCAAAGAACGGCCAGCCGCAGTCATGGAAGCTCCGGCGATGAAGCGAGGTGGTTTTATCATTATCGGCTTATTCGCCCTGACTATTGTCACTGCAACTTGCTTTGAAAACTTCCTCAGTTTGCCGCCGGCTGCCGGCATGATGCTCGGTCTGACTTATCTTAAATTTTTCAGTTTTTATTTACAAAAAACAGCAAGCTACGGTAATAGCAATGAGCTTATCAACGCTGAGAAACTGGAAATCCAACCTCTCGAAGCGCTAACTACAGAAAAAGCGCGGCTCGATGAACTGCGTATGCAAGAACATCAGCAAGATGTAGAAAAAAATCAATCTTTTGATGTTTTTCAAAAAGTCGCGCAACTGGAATGGGATACCTTACTGTTTTTTTATGGCGTGATGGTCTGCGTAGGCGGCTTAAGTTTTATTGGCTATCTGGGCGTGGCGTCTCATCATTTGTACGGTAGTATCGATCCCACTGTGGCTAATATTCTGGTCGGCATCGCCTCGGCATTCGTCGACAACGGCACGATCATGCTGGCGGTCTTAACCATGGCTCCGGATATTTCTGAAGGGCAATGGTTGTTAGTAACCTTAACTGCCGGCGTGGGTGGTAGCATGTTGGCGGTAGGTTCGGCTGCGGGGGTCGGCTTGATGGGACAAGCTAAAGGAGTTTATACCTTCACCAGTCATTTGAAATGGACCCCGGTTATTGTGCTGGGTTATTTCGGCAGTATCGCCGCCCATTTTCTGATCAATGGACGTTATTTTTAAGTGGAAGCATACGTTCGCTTTTACAGATAATCAATAATTTTTAGACTTTAATATGGAAATCTCTATGTCTTCTATCGTCCCTTTTTCGCCCGTTGGGCTGATCGTGCTAAGTGTTTTCGTCATCGGCTTGATGATGATTATTTTTGAAGTCCAGTTGGCGATGGATAAATTCAAACCCGCGTTGATGATGATGTCCTCAGTAGCGATTATTGGCATTTATTACTGGTTTAGCGGCGACGATCCAGAACGTTTCAAGCCGTTGATAGCCATGCAGGCGGCAACCAAAGAATCCTTATTCGGATTGATTGCCTTTATGGCGTTCATGTGGATGATTGTTGAAATCCTCAACGAACGTAATGTATTCGCCGCGATGAACCACGCGTTAATGAATAGGGGTTTGGGAGCACGAGGATTATTCTGGGTGATGGGCTTATTGTGCGCGATGCTAAGCCCCTTTATCAGCAGCTTAACCACGACTATGATATTTGGCAAATCCATTAGCAATATTTCAGCAGACCCGCGTTATACCCACCTGGTTTTGTGCAATACAATCATCTCCTCTAACAGTGGAGTTTGGTTTATCGGCACATCGACCAGTTTGATGGTTATTTTGGCCGATAAAGTCAACATGACCGATTTGCTGATGTTGTTTCCGGCAGCTATTTTTGGTTGGTTACTCAGCGCGCTGGTGCTGGATCAGTTCTATTTGAAAAAACTCGACACCGGCAGTCTGCTTAAACCCAATTCTGCTGCTGAAGGCATTAAACCGGGTGGTCTTAGTCTTGCCTTTATTTGCGCCTTTGCCATTATTGGAGCGGTGGTATTAAACATGGTGCTCCATGTCGATATCGAATTCGCCCTGGGTAGTGGTTTGGGCTTGGTAGTAATGTATATTTGGCTGCTGAAGTCCAAATACTGCCATATTGAAATCAATCTGGATGTTCAGTTACAGAAAGTTGAATGGGCTACCTTGATGTACTACATCGGTATCATCACCGGTATGGCTGCTTTAAATCATGTCGGTTGGCTGTCTTATGTGCGCCAGCTGTACGAAACAGTGGAGCCGATGTGGGTAAATTTTATATTGGGCATGGTTTCCAGTTGCATCGATAACAACTTGCTCGAAGCGGCGGCGATTATGGCTAACCCCAACCTAGGCGTTGATCAATGGATGCTGAATGCGATGATGGTCGGCATTGGTGGTAGTTTGACCGTGGTAGGTTCATCGGCAGGGGTCATGGCGATGTCCATCGACAAAAGTTATACTTTCGCAACTCACTTACGATTTCTACCCGCAGTATTGGCCAATTTCCTTGGTTCTTTTGGTTTCTGGTATCTGCAATTTGAGGTATTGCATTGGGGATAATACTGTATTATTCC
Source organism: Methylococcaceae bacterium (assembly GCA_947506155.1). Lineage (GTDB taxonomy): Bacteria > Pseudomonadota > Gammaproteobacteria > Methylococcales > Methylomonadaceae > Methylobacter_A. The sequence goes on along the minus strand of CANNNV010000102.1, from coordinate 4,671 downwards.
CCAATACCTTATTGCCAACTACTCACTTAATTCACTCTATCTATGTCAACAAGTTCACAGAGTCATTCCAAGCAACAAGTAACCGTTTTAGCCTTAAGTGCCATCGGCGTTGTCTTTGGCGATATTGGCACCAGTCCTTTGTACGCCGTTAAAGAAATCTTTGGCAGCCATCTGCCGATTGATAAGCCCCATGTGCTGGGCGTGTTGTCGCTGATTTTTTGGGCGTTAACTTTGGTAGTAGCGATCAAATACGCCACTTTTATTATGCGTGTAAATAACAAAGGGGAAGGCGGCATCATGGCGCTGATGACATTCGCCTTGCAAAGCGCCAAGGATAATCCGAATAGAACGCGTTTCATTGTTACCATTGGTTTGCTGGGCGCCGCATTGTTTTACGGTGATGGCATTATTACCCCGGCAATTTCGGTATTAAGCGCGGTAGAAGGCTTACAAATTATTGCGCCCTCGCTGGCGCATTATGTCTTGCCGATTACCATTGCGGTGCTGTTCGCACTGTTTATTTTGCAGGCTAAAGGTACCGGAACCGTTGGGAAACTATTTTCTCCGATCATGTGCCTATGGTTTATTACTCTCGGTGGACTTGGAATAAACAATATTCTCAACGCCCCATCCGTTTTGGCTGCGGTTAACCCTTATTACGCGATTCATTTATTGGTTGAACTAGGCTGGCAAGGCTTTTTAATTATGGGGGCGGTAGTTCTAGCCATAACCGGTGCCGAAGCCTTGTATGCCGACATGGGGCATTTTGGTCTAAAACCGATACGCTACGCCTGGTTCAGCTTTGTTTTTCCGGCCTTATTACTGAACTATTTTGGTCAAGGTGCATTGCTGCTTGAGCATCCTGAAGCGGTAAAAAATCCCTTCTATTTGCTGGCGCCAACCTGGGCGATGTATCCGCTGTTACTTTTAGCAACACTGGCCTCGGTTATTGCCTCGCAAGCAGTGATATCAGGTGCCTTTTCAGTCACCAGGCAGGCCATACAGCTGGGATACTGCCCGCGTATGAATATTTTGCATACCTCGGGCCAGGAGGTGGGGCAAGTATACATTCCTGCAATCAACTGGATATTGATGGTTTGCGTATTTATCGTGGTGCTGAGCTTTAAATCATCCTCGGCCCTGGCTTCGGCTTATGGCATTGCCGTTACCGGCACCATGATTGTTGATACTGTTTTGGTATTTATCGTGATCCAAAAGCTTTGGCAATGGAAGTTGCCAGCCAGCGTTATCTTTTTAACTACATTTCTAACGGTAGATTTGTTGTTTTTGTCTTCAAACAGCCTAAAAATACCGACCGGCGGCTGGTTACCGTTGGTGATAGGTTGTGTACTGTTTTTGATGATGACTACCTGGATTAAAGGCCGCGCCTTGTTGACGGAATATCAGGATGACAGACGCATGTTATTTGAAGATCTGGAAGAGAAAATAATCAGTCATCAAGCCGTCGTGGCAAAAGGCTCAGCTATTTATTTGGCTAAAACCGTACATGGCGTACCTCAGGTGTTTTTACACAATTTTGAGCATAACCATGTGCTGCATGAACAAATTATAGTTTTAACCATCGTGACTAAGGATGAGCCTTATGTTGATGTGGCGCACCGGATTAAAATTCGCGCATTCGGTGAAAAACACAATTTTTTCCGGGTCAAGCTTTACTATGGTTTTCAGCAAAGTCCTGACGTAAGACAAGCGTTACAGTTGTGCGCCCAGGAAGGTTTAAACATAGATTTCAAGCAGACTTCGTTTTTTATCGGTAGTGAACGACTCACTTTCCGGAAAAAAAGCCCGATGCCGCAATGGCGCAAACCCTTATTCCGATTTTTATTCCACAATGCCTCAAGTCCCATAGAGTTTTTCAAAATCCCCGTCGAGCGTGTCATCGAACTGGGCATCCGCATCGAACTTTAGGCTGATCTAGGGCTTGCCGGTGTGGCAAGCCCTCAGCTTTTAATGCAACTTAGTAGATAAATCTTGCTCGGCCTTATCCGCTGCTTTTTGCTGCTGCGATAAATAAGTCCCCCCCAACACTACGCCCATAATTAACAAATAAACCGCCGCCGCGATGCGCCTGGCTTTTTTACTCTGTTCATAGCTGCTGTTCATGCGTGTCTCATAACCTTAATTTTATTGATAGTGTTGCGGCCTATTATGATTTCTTATTTTCAATTGTCACGTAGATAAAACAATCGGGGCATAAAAAAACCCGCGTGGAAAATCCCAGCGCGGGTTGATTTAAAGGCCAAAATTACATTTAAATCCTAAAACGTTTCGGACGGCCCAGGTTTGCCTTACCGTACCGCGTTATTTGATGAGCGTGGCTTTCACTAATTGCACCCATTGATTGCTACCGCCGGTCGCTGGGTGGTATTTCATGATCACCGAATAGCCCTCACCGGTATCAGTCAGCGTTACTCGCGGAATCAAGACCTCTTGGGTAGTCGGATTATAGGTAGCTTGAAATGGGTCAACCGTCGCCGTTGACCCAGTCAAGGGTTCAATAACGATTCCAAAATTATAGCTGCTATCTAGAGCTATACGCGACAGAATGGCCTGATAGTAAGTGTCCCCGACTTTCAACTTAGGAATGAACAATTCGCCCTCGCTGTTATAGTTAGCCGAAGCGGTTGAGAGCGTAGCTGAGTTAGCTATCGCCTGCTCTGAGAGTAAGGGATTCTGGCCAGTACCTGTGACACGAATCGCATATTGATCATCGCTGTGGACAATCGAAATATATTCTTCTGTTGTTGTGTATGATTTTTTGAGGCCTGCGCGATCATCCCCCACCGCTGACAACCCAGGCTTTTTTAATAAAACCGAGCCTCGGCCACATTCATTAGGGTTCCCAGTAGGGAACTCGTGACCACCTATAGTATTACCATCTGCGTCGCCATGCAAAGGCGTAGAAACGGCAATCAAATAGTCTTTTGCTCCCGGTGGAACGCCAAACTCCACCGTATTATCAGACCCTGTAGTAATTGGAATAGGAAGACCAGGAAGATCATCCTTTCTGGTTCCAAAACAGGAATCAATAATACCTATCAATGGCCCGTTAATATTGGCATCGGGGTTGCCAAAATAACCCGATCTATAGGCAAGATACATGTGGTTGGAGCTTTCCCCAGTAAAACTCGGTATAATCTGATTCTTTAACAGGTCAGTAGTGGAACCCGTATCATCCACCCAACGGCGGAAAGAAGAAAATGATTGTTCCTCTATTTGCGGGGTCAGCAAATCACGATCGAATACATAGACTATCCAGCTTTTTTTGTTAAAACAGGTACTGCCTTGAGGGCATAATTCCAGTTTAATCACCTCATTACCTGAACTATGCAAAATAAACCAATCTTTATCCGTAGGCATATACATAGAGCCTTTGATGGTTCGGGCAGAAGTTAACGGCGTGGCTTGTTTAGAGCGATTGTTAAACTCAATATCGACATCTTCGTAAGGCGTAGGGCTGGTAAGGATCACACTGCCATCAGGGTCTACCGGATTACCAATGATATTCACTGTCAACAGCGCACTGGCACTTTGGCCAGAGGCATTACTGCAAGAGTAATTGAACGTCTGCGTCACCATCTCTCCAGCTTTTAATGCCAAAATAACTGGGGCATTATCGTAAACTGTGTAAGTAAAGTCCCCAGTAGACTGCAAACTTAAATAGCCGTATTGACTCACGGGCGAGCTTTGTAAAGACGCAGTATTACAATTAACATCATTTATCAAAATGTTGCTTTTCTCTGATGTTACAGAATTACCGGCCTTGCTAAGATCTGGCACCACCGTAGCTAAATCGTTATTGGCTAACGGTGGCGTTGGGATTGGTGTTGGGATTGGTGTGGGTGTGGGAGTTGGGGTCGGAGTTGGGGTCGGAGTTGGGGTCGGAGTTGGGGTCGGAGTTGGGGTTGTCGGACAGGTTGTCCAAAAACACCGACTCTCTACGCTTCCGGCTGTATAAGTCATGGACAAACCAATGGCTATTGCTATTCCTTGTATAATTTTAATATTCATAGTTCTCCTTCTAGGTTAAATCGCTAAACATCTGTATTACTCCTGTCTGAGTGAGAAATCGTATGCCCCTAAACTTCATGCGCATATACTAGAAGTTACGTGTTGACGGTGAAAATAAATTATGATGATGATGAATCTGAGACTCAATAAAAGTAACCGTTCACCTACCCAATTAACCTTAAGCAGCTATTTTGTCAGCCACAGTTAATTCTTCTTGAGGCAAAATTGAAGGCACAGGCTTATTTTTTAAATGAGCATCAACTGCCGAGTTGATATAATCATAGCGATTACGATTTTGTAATTTACAGGTGGCTGTCACCGTCATCATCCGTTCTACGAATAAATCACCACGATCTGACTGTGTGCCAAAACTGCTTTTACGCCATAACACATACGAACGAATGAGTTGTTCAGCAAAATTATTCGTCGGCTGCACATCTTCTGTTTCAATAAAAGTCCACAAGGCTGATTTATATTTCAACAGCTTTTTAGAGTAACATTAAACAGCAATATTTAAGACATATCGCCATTAATCGCCTATTTTTACGGTTCGCGCAAAACAGCTACGCTAAACCTTCGATGGGCACTCCGCCACCGAACTTCATCTTTTCAATGAAGCACGCAGTACGTTTTAACAGG
>CANNNV010000101.1 GCA_947506155.1 Methylococcaceae bacterium | reverse complement strand
GTAAAGCCCCGAAGGTTCTTTTCGTCACTGGTAACAGTGAGAGCCGGTTGTAATCATTGTCGAAGGGAGATTGCGGGAAACCGCAGCGTTACTAGCCCCTTACGGGTTGACCGCTTGGAAAGACAAGCACCTAATTTTTTAAAGATAGCAAACGCAATAGGAGCTGCATGAGCTGGGTCGGCTAACACCGACGCGCTATCCCTCCCCGACCTAAAGGACGGGGTATCTCGCGCAAAAACCGATGAACTTATTGTTGTGGATCAGTGGTTTCCAAGCAGCAAAACATGCTCAGAATGTGGGTACAAGCTTGATTCATTATCATTGTCGGTGCGAAACTGGACTTGTCCTGATTGCTTGTCGATTCATGATCGGGACGAAAATGCAGCAAAAAATTTAATTGGGCTAGCAATAACCCAATTACAAACTACCGTAAGCTCTGCGGGAAGTAACGCTTGTGGAGAAGTAGGCTCTCTGGCAAGGTTCGCAAGAACCGTGTGAAACCGACTTCTATGAAGCAAGAAAATAACACCAAACTTAGCTTTAGTTAATTTTGGGTAAGTTTATTGGAGCGGAAATAGCTTTTTAAACTGATCGTACAGGTCGACTTTTTGGCAAAACACAGACGCCAACTTCAACCTTCCATAATTGAGAAAACAGCGGTTGTGCAGATTTTAGCGTGCCGCTGGTCCAAAAGCATTCAGCACCGGCGCTATGCTCATCAGCCAATAGGCATTCTTCTTCGAGGCGACGGCGCAGCTCCCTGGCAACAGCTAAGGCAGAATCTATAACGGCCACGGTTGGTCCAGCTATTTCCTGGATCAGTGGCGCCAAAAAGGGGTAATGCGTACAGCCCAGCACGATAATGTCAGCGTTTCGCTCCAGCAATGGCTGGACATAATGCTCGAGCAAGCTTTTGGTTTTATAGCCGGACAAATCTCCCGCTTCGACTTGCTCAACCAGTCCCGGACAAGCTTGGCCGACTATTTCAACCTCAGCGCCATATCGTGCAAATAACTGGACAAAATTATCGCTAGCCAAGGTTCGACTGGTAGCCAGAACAGCGATAATTCCTGACCGAGTATTTGCCACCGCAGGCTTTACCGCAGGCTCCATGGCAATGATCGGCACAGAGAATTTTGCACGTAACGTCGTTATCGCCGCCCCCGTCGCTGTGTTACAAGCCACGACGATCGCTTTGGCATTCTTGCTTACTAAAAACTCGCTGATTGCAAGCGACCGATCTTCGATAAATTGCCGGGATTTATCACCATACGGCGCATGTCCCGAGTCCGCGACATACAGCAGGTCTTCACCCGGCAGTGCTCGACGAATCTCTTGCAACACAGACAAGCCACCGACGCCCGAATCAAAAACACCAATAGGATGAGTCATCGGCATTAAATCAACGGCTATTGGTCATTAACACGAGCATACCAACCATAGTAAAGCAGCCAGGCAATAAAAAATACCAGATAGCCTGACCATAAAATATCTGAGACAAAATGTCCTCCCATCGACATTCGCGTCAAGCCCAAGGCCAAGCCAAAAATAACGGTTGCTGCAAAATACCAAGCTTTATGTTTACGCGACAAAAAATATAAGGCAAAAAACATAAAACCTACCGAACAATGCCCACAAACAAATGATTTTTCATCGGTATGTCCTATTTTTAAGGGAGGTACGTATTGATGCGGCCCACCAAATTCAGTGATTTGTAAGGGCCTGGGCCTGCCCCAATGATCCTTGAAAACTAGATTAACCACCAAGCCTGGACCCAGCGCAATGACTAATAACAAATATATCGCAGCTCTGCGTATGGGTTGCAAGCGTGGAAATAAGTATCCGGATGCAATGGTGACTACGGTACCGATCACAACAATACTGGTAAACAAATTAGCGTAACGGTATAAAAACTGCCAAAGCCACCAGTCTTTCCAGGGCCAAAGCGTGCTGTTATCGCTAGTTTGATAAAACAAAGTAGCGGCTTCGCGATCAAGACTCGTCAACCAAAAAACCGGGGTTGTTAACAAAACTAAAGCCAGAAGGATGATTAATTCACGCCAACGCCGATCTAATTTATTGAACATCTATTATCCCTCGGTTCGGTAGTTTTTGTAACCAAATGATTATTAATGGTTAATTTTGTGAGTTTTGCTAAAAAACAACACATCCGTCCATTGGAACCCACTGAATCTATTGAACTTTAAAAAAAATGAGCGAACCGTCAGTATTATTTTTTGTCGATTAAAAATTGGGGCATTTACAGGGCAAACAACTCTCTCATCTTCTGCCCAGGGCTTGCCGCACGCATAAACACTTCGCCAACCAGAAATGCGTAAATATCATGATCCAGCATCAATTGCACATCTTCGTGGCTATGAATGCCGCTTTCGGTAATGATTAAACGATCGTCGGGAATGTCAGCTTTTAAAGTCAGGGTGGTCTGCAAAGAGGTTTCAAAGCTGCGCAGATTCCGGTTGTTGATGCCGATCAGCTTGGTATCGAGTGTTAAAGCGCGTTGCAGTTCTTTTTCATCATGGACTTCGACCAGCACATCCATGCCCAGCTGGGTTGTTGCAGCGGCCAGTTCGTGCATTTGTGAATCTTCCAGCGCAGCGACAATCAGCAAGATACAGTCGGCGCCCAGCGCACGGGCTTCATAAATCTGATAGCAATCAATCATGAAGTCTTTGCGCAGCACCGGCAGCGGGCAGCGTTCCCTGACCATTTGCAAATAGACTTCCGAGCCCTGAAAAAATTCCTTATCGGTTAACACTGACAAACAAGTCGCGCCATTCATCGCGTAATCTTGACCGATTTCAATCGGATTGAAATCTTCCCTGATCACGCCTTTGCTTGGCGAGGCTTTTTTTATTTCTGCAATAACCGCCGGTTTTTTAGCCAGAACCTTGCTGTTCAAGGCTTTATAAAATCCACGCGGACTTTCCATGCCGGAGGCCAATTCTTCGAGATTGGCAATGCTCATGCCCTGCCTGCGCTTGGCAACTTCTTCAACTTTTTTAGCTAGGATTTTTTTTAAAATATCTGGGGTATCGTTCATTGTTTGATTTCTTTGTGAAAGTTATTGTTTAACGGTGTTAATACTCGCCGTTGCCTCGGCTAAATTCAATCAGGGCTTCGAACTTGGCCCGCGCCTGGCCGCTGGCGATCACTTGCCGAGCTTTTTCTATGCCGTCAGCCAAGGTCGCCGTGATATTGGCCGCGTAAATCGCCGCCCCGGCATTTAAAATCACTATATCTGTGGCAGCACTGGCTTTATTATCTAGCACTGATTTTACCATTACCAGACTGGAGGCTGCACCCTCAACGGCCAATTCAGCCAGAGGAGCACGCTGAAAGCCAAATTGTTCCGGGGTAATTTTATAGCAACTAACCTCGCCATCCTTAAGCTCAGCTATGTTTGACGGCGATGCAATACTGATTTCATCAAGCCCGTCTTCGGCACTGACCACCAGTACATGCTGGCTGCCGAGTTTTTTTAACACCTGAGCCAGCGGCTCTAGCCATAGTTGATCAAACACGCCGATCAGCTGGTTTGGCGCTCCGGCGGGATTGGCTAATGGACCTAGCAGGTTGAACAGGGTTCTAACCCCCATGTCTTTACGGGCATTACGGGTATATTTCATCGCACCGTGATGTTTGGGCGCGAATAAAAAGCCTACGCCGATTTCATTGACACAGTGCGTGACTTGTTCAGCGGTTAAATCCAGATTGACGCCGGCAGCTTCCAGTAGATCGGCGCTGCCGCAACTGCTGGAAACCGAGCGATTGCCGTGTTTGGCAACTTGTCCACCGGCTGCGGCGACGACAAACGCGCAAGTCGTGGAGATATTGAAAGTATTTGCGCCATCGCCGCCGGTGCCGCAGGTGTCTATGACATGCTCGCCGGTAATCTCGACTTTTTCGGCTAACTCGCGCATCACTTCGGCAGCGGCGGCAATTTCGTCGATGGTTTCGCCTTTGCAGCGCAGCGCGATCAGAAAACCGCCGATTTGCGCGTCGGTCGCCTGGCCGCTCATGATTTGACGCATCACCTCGCGCATTTGCTCGGTGCTAAGATCTTGCTTGTTCAGCAGGGTTTGCAGGGCTTGTTGTATGTGCATTTGGTTTTGGTTGTATTTTAAAAAGGAAAATTAAAGTCAGCCGTTCAGTTCATCCTGCAAGCGCTGGTAAATGCCGCCGAAGCTGCCATTGCTCATCAATACAAAATGTCCGCCATAGCGCGCTTCCAGTTTGAGCTGGGCAATAATGTCCTCCAGCGAGGTACAAATTTTGATATTATCTGCGTGGTTTTTCAGCTCGGCCAGATCCCAAGCCATCACTTCCGGCTGATAGATAATAGCCATATCCGCCTTGCCCAGAGCTTTCGCCAGCGTTTTGCTGTGTACGCCTAAACGCATGGTGTTTGAGCGCGGCTCGACGATTGCAATAATGCGTTCTTCCCCCACTTGTTTGCGCAAACCGTCCAGGGTCGTTTGTATTGCAGTCGGATGATGGGCAAAGTCGTCGTATAAGGTCACGCCATTAATGTTGGCGATAACTTCCATGCGCCGCTTTACATTTTTAAACTGAGCCAGCGCGGCGATGGCATCCTTGGGTAAAATGCCGACGTGTCTTGCGGCGGCTATTGCGGACAGCGCATTATAGACATTATGTTCGCCGATTAACGACCATGTTACACAGCCCTGTTCCTTGTTTTCAAACAGCACGTTGAACTGACTGCCATCAGCTTTAATCAGCTCGGCATTCCATACTGCGTCGGCATTAATCGACGTTTGGGCTACCGGTGTCCAGCAACCCATGGTCAACACCTCATTGATATTAGCATCGCCTGCCGGGCTGATAATCAGACCTTCACCAGGCACGGTTCGAACCAGGTGATGAAACTGTTTTTTAATCGCATCCAGGTCGGGAAATATATCTGCATGGTCATATTCGAGATTATTCAGGATTGCCGTTCGGGGACGGTAATGAACAAATTTTGAGCGTTTGTCGAAAAAGGCAGAATCATATTCATCGGCTTCAAGCACAAAAAAGTCAGACTCGCCGAGCCGAGCTGAAATGCCAAAATTTAACGGAATGCCACCGATTAAAAATCCCGGCTTAAATCCCTGAGCTTCCAATATCCAGCTGAGCATACTGGTCGTGGTAGTTTTGCCGTGGGTTCCGGCAACGCCCAGTACCCATTTGTCCTGCAAGACCTGTTCTGCCAGCCATTGCGGGCCTGAAATATATCTTAGCCCCCGATTCAGCACCGCTTCAACTTCCAGATTGCCGCGTGACAGCGCGTTGCCAATAATCACCAGATCGGGCTTGTTATCCAGATTTTCAGCCTTATAGCCTTCCATCAACAGGATGCCCTGCTGTTCCAGTTGTGTGCTCATAGGCGGATAAACATTGTGATCAGAGCCGCTGACCTGATGCCCCAGCTGCCGGGCAATGACGGCAAGCCCGCCCATAAATGTTCCGCAAATACCTAAGATGTGAATATGCAATGTGTCATCCTTCGTTAGATTTATTTTTTAGCTGGCGGTTTTGTACCAGGCTTTTCGGCCGGTTTGCTACTTATTTCTTGCTGATCAGAAATTGCTTGTTCCTCTTTTTCTTTTGCACCGGCTTTTTCCAGAATTTTAATGATGGCTGCATGGGCGGTTTTTTTTGCTCGGCCAATCACCGTCACATTTTGTTTATCCACTGCATTAACATCGGCTCCGGCTGCAATCAGTAAATTGACGATTTCTTCGCTACCAAAAACCAGCGCATCCATTAATGCGGTGGTTCCCGAATTATCGGCCAGACTGACATCAGCACCGTAGGCCAGCAAGGTTTTAACAATTTTTACATTGCCATTAAAGCTTGCGGCCATAAGCGCGGTGCGACCGCTGGCTGTTTTACTGTTAACATCGACACCTTTAACCAGCAAAGCCTCGGTTCTGTCAATTTTACCGGACATTGCCGCTGCAAATAAATCTTTACTATCTTCGGCATAAGTTGCGGTGGGTAATGCCAATAGCAGCATTAAAAGCCAGTCTTTGTATTTCATACTGAATAGTTACTTGCGTTTAATGAAAAGTTACGATGAAATATTCAAGTTGTAAGCCATATGATCGCACATTCAACGGATAGAGGTCGTTGGCTTGATGACGATACTGCGATAAGGCAGGGTGGTCAAATTTTAAAAATCCCCTAAATGGGAGGTTTCAACCAGCAAGGTAAAAGGATGAACGAAAAAAATAAAATAATAGTTGAGGCGACACCTCACTTCATCGCTGCTCAATCATCTCCTGATGAAGATCGTTATGTGTTTGCCTACACTATCACCATTACTAATGTCGGCGAAGTGCCTGCGAAGTTACTTCAGCGCCATTGGCTGATTACTGATTCTAATGGCAAAATTCAGGAAGTCAGAGGTGAGGGCGTTATCGGTGAACATCCTTATCTTAAACCCGGCGAATCTTTTCGTTACACCAGCGGTGCGATGATAGCCACGCCGGTAGGTACTATGCAAGGCGACTATACGATGCACTCTGACGATGGTGATGATTTTCGTGCAGACGTCCCCAGATTTACCTTATCCATTCCAAGAACCCTGCATTAAGACATGGCTATTTACGCTATCGGTGATATTCAAGGCTGTTTTGACGAATTATTAAGACTCCTTGATACCATTTCCTTTAATGAGCATACCGATCAACTGTGGTTTGCCGGAGACCTAGTTAACCGTGGCCCTAAATCTCTGGAAACGCTCCGATTTGTCAAATCCCTGGGAGATTCTGCCATCACAGTACTGGGCAACCACGATCTGCATTTATTGGCCGCCTCCTGTGCGCCAAAAATAGCCAACAAAAAAGATTCGCTGTTGCCAATACTGGAAGCGCCAGACAGGGATGAGTTAATTCATTGGCTAAGGCATAGGCCATTGTTTCATTTTAACGATGATTTTTGTCTGGTTCATGCCGGTCTTCCGCCCCAATGGGATTTAAAAAAGACCAAAAAAATGGCCTTGCTGGCGGAACAGGCGTTAAAAGCGCTTGACTATCAGGATTTTTTAAAACAAATGTATGGCAATAAACCCAATATCTGGTCCTCTGACTTGAAAGGTGTGGAGAAGCTACGCTTTATTATCAATTGCCTTACCCGGATGCGTTATTGCGATATCAACGGTCGTCTTGATTTTGTTCAAAGTGGGCCTCTAGGTTCTCAGCCTAAAAATCTAGTCCCTTGGTTTTTAGCACCTAAACGTAAAAGCGCCAACATGCGTATTATTTTTGGTCACTGGTCTTCATTGGGCTATTACGAGGGGCCAAATTGTTACGCAATCGACACCGGCTGCCTTTGGGGCGGCCAACTGACCGCGTTAAAATTAGGCGAACCGGTGCAGCGTTTCAGTATTGAATGTCCTGAAGCTAAAAAATCCAGTAAAAAATATCTGGCTGTAGCCTGCTAGGATGGTTTACGTTTTTCCAGTTTTAAAAAACTATAGCTAAATCCCACATCAGGATCATGCTGAATATCTTCCCTTTCCAGCTCCACCCACTGCCCTGCATCAAGCTCAGGAAAAAAGGTATCCCCCGTAAATTCCTGATGTATTTGTGTTAAATACAGGGTGTCGGCGACTTTCAGCATCGATTTATAAAAATCAGCACCGCCGATAACAAAAACCTCGTGGGCCTCACTACAGTTTTTAAGCGCCTTATTTATATCATTAAAAACCAGACAGCCAGACTGACGGTATGACGGATTTCTGCTGATAATAATATTGGTACGCCCCGGCAATGGCCTACCTATTGATTCATAGGTTTTTCTGCCCATCAAAATTGGGGAACCCAGGGTTATTTTTTTGAATTTTTTAAGGTCGGCAGAGATATGCCAGGGCATTTGGTTATTCAGGCCGATGACTCGATTGCTCGCCATCGCGACGATAAGTGAAATTTTCATGCTAATGCCGTATTCTTTGGGTAATTAATTTTATCTGCACATCATACTATGAAAAATATCCTGGTTGTATTTACTGGTGGGACCATCGGTTCTGTTGCCACTTCTGGCAGCATCGATACCTCTAAAACCGCAGCGTTTAAATTGATACAGCTGTTTCAACAGCAGTACCAAAATCAGGCACAAATTCACTTTGACAGCCTCCAGCCCTTGCAGATTTTGAGCGAGAATCTTGCCCCCCGTGCCTGGAAAATTATTATTTCTGCCATAGTAGCCGCAAACCCCGATGAATATGACGGCATCATCATTACGCATGGCACCGATACCCTGGCTTATACAGCGTGTGCCTTGAGTTTTTATTTTAATGCCAGTTCAATTCCGATGCTGCTGGTTTCCAGTGATCATCCGCTAGATCATCCCAAAGCCAATGGCCTGGAAAACTTTATCTGCGCCGTGGAATTTATCTTGCAAATAAAAAAAGGCGGCGTTTTTGTACCTTATCGCAACTATCAACAAACCACTCAGCTGCACCACGGCACTCATCTTCCTTGTTCCTTGCAGTTAAGCGGCGATTTTTTTAGTGTTCAGGGTAAAAGTTATGGGCATTATGAAAATCGGCAGTTTTCATTGGTCAATCCCGTTGAACATCAATTACCAACCCGGCACCTTGGGCTAAAAGCAGAATTTTCTGAGCGCATCTTGATGCTAAAACCCTATCCTGGGCTAAATTACGCGAATGTTAATCTGGAAAATATTGACGCAATATTGCATGATTTGTATCACTCCGGCACGGCCTGTACCTCGCCGTACTGGGGTGAAAACTATTCATTAATTGAGTTTATAAATCGCTGTAAATCGCTAGGTATCCGTGTTTATTTGGCTCCGGCGCTAAAATCAGATAATGCTTACCAAAGTACACGAGCTTTAATCGAGCAAGGCGCGACTATCATCTGGAATATGTCGATTGAAGCCGCCTATGTAAAACTGCTGCTGGCTTATGGCAACTTTACCGATACACAAGACATACTGGATTTTATGATCCGGGATATTGCCAAAGAACACCTGGACTAAGCCGAAAACATTATTCCGCAACAAAATGATTTTGATAATCGTCCATTGCTCGTCTAATCACTTCATGGGCTTCGTCCCGGCCATAGACATTGGTTATTTCACAATGATTTTTTTCGCTAGGCAACTGTTTATAGGTCAAAAAATAATGTTTCAGTCGGTTGATATAAGACTCGGGACAGTCTGATACATCAGTCCATTGCCGATAAAACTCGTCACCTTTCATGACGGCAATAATTTTGTCGTCAGCATCATCGCCATCAAGCAAACGAAAGCCACCTATCGGTATCGCCTGTAACAGAATGTCACCATGGGTGACGCTACGTTCACTCAACACACAAATATCCAGCGGATCGCCATCGCCTTTGGCTACTAGTTTTCCTGATTTTAACGCCGCATATTCGGCAACTTTTTCAGCGCAATAGGTTTGCGGAATAAAACCGTAGAGGGTAGGAACGGTGTTGGAAAACTTTTGCGGCCGGTCGATTTTAAGGTATCCGGTTTCTTTATCGATTTCGTATTTAACGGTATCTGACGGCACAATTTCGATAAAGGCGGTAACGACAGTCGGTGCATGCTCGCCCGGACTGATGCCATGCCAGGGATGGGCTTTGTATTGTATATTCATGTTGCTAAAAAGAAGTGGTTAAACAGAAATTTGCGCTTTGATATGATCATGCGCCTGGTAATTTATAAGTTCAAAATCCTCGTAATGATAGTCAAATATCGATTCTGGCTTGCGCTTTATGGTTAAAGTCGGCAGCGCATAGGGTTGGCGAGTAAGTTGTAAACTGGCCTGCTGCTGATGATTTAAGTACAAGTGTACGTCGCCACCGGTCCAGATAAAATCACCCACAGCCAAATCGCACTGCTGTGCGATCATATGCGTTAATAACGCATAACTGGCAATATTGAACGGCAAACCTAAAAACGTGTCGCAGCTGCGCTGATAGAGCTGGCAAGACAGCTCGCCATCAGCGACATAGAATTGAAAAAACGCATGGCAGGGAGCTAGGGCCATTTTTCCCAGCGCGACATTTTGTTGTGGGCTGATACTTTCATCTGGCAAATCTGCCACATTCCAGGCTGAAACAATAAGCCGGCGACTATTGGGCGTATTTTTTAGTTGTTCAATAAGGTGCTGAATCTGGTCAATATGGCTTCCATCAGGCGTTGGCCAGGAGCGCCATTGATGCCCGTATACCGGGCCTAACTCACCGTTTTCATCCGCCCAGGCATTCCAGATGTTGACCTTATGCTGCTGTAAAAAGCCAAGATTAGTCTCGCCTTTTAAAAACCACAATAACTCATAAATAATTGATTTTAAATGTACTTTTTTAGTTGTCACCAAAGGAAAGCCTAAAGCTAGCGGGAAGCGCATCTGATGACCGAATAAAGACAGCGTGCCGCTGCCGGTTCTGTCGCCTTTGGGACTGCCTTCGGTGAGGATTTTATCGAGTAATTCTAAATAGTGTTTCATCGGTTTTTGCGCGAGATACCCCGTCCTTTAGGTCGGGGAGGGATAGCGCGTCGGCGTTAGCCGACCCAGCTCATGCAGCTCCTATTGCGTTTGCTATCTTTAAAAAATTAGGTGCTTGTCTTTCCAAGCGGTCAACCCGTGAGG
>CANNNV010000100.1 GCA_947506155.1 Methylococcaceae bacterium | reverse complement strand
GCGTGATCCGATCCTTTTAGAGCAGCGAACTAAGGAAGCATTCGCTGGTAAGTCTTAACGACCCATTGTAATCGTAGCACTGTGTTAGCGCTTAGTCTGGTCAACCTAGCTTTTACAAGCTCCGTCCTTCAGGGCGGGGTGATTGACGATACTGTCTTCCCTAAAAAGGTAAAACAAAGCGTAAAATTTTGACAATTACACAAAAAGCTAAAATAGCGTTAGCTGCGGTAAAGGAGCAGAAAACAATAAACGAGATTGCTCAAGAGTTTGGCGTTCATCTTATTCAAATTAGCTTGTGGAAAAAGTCCTTGATTGAAAAGTTGGTAGTCAAAGAATTAAAGTGTCCTTAAAGTAAATGTTACCGGCCCATTATTAACCAGTGTAACTTGCATGTCGGCGCCAAATTGGCCGAATTGAACATTGGCATAAGTTTGTTTTGCGAGCTGTTGTAAATAATTGAACAGTTCTTTGCCGTATTCTGGAGGAGCTGCTGAAATGAAACTGGGTCGGTTGCCTTTTTGCGTATCCGCCGCCAGCGTGAATTGAGGGACCAGCAACAAGCCGCCGTTAATATCCCTTAAACTCAGATTCATTCGGTCGTCGCTGTCGGCAAAAATTCGATAATTCAGGATGCGTTCCAGTAGACGCCGTGCCTCTTTTTCGGTGTCGGCTTTTTCTACCGCTAACAGGGCCAAAATACCTGTGTCGATTGCGCCGATTTGTTGATTATTGACGGTGACGTTAGCGGAGCTTACGCGCTGAATAATAGTGATCATGGGTTTGTAGCAGCCGTTTCAAACAGGGTATTCCCACGCCAGAGCGTGGGAACCTGAGACTCTTAGTGCCCAACCTCTACCTTGCTGCCCTTGGTCTGGCCGATTTCAGTCAGGGTTTCATTAAACCAAGGCGTATCCAGATCAAATGGCTTGCCGCCCTTGATGCGCGGAAACTCAATCGCACGCAGCACAAAACCTTGGTCATCATCATGGCCGATAACGCCAGACTCCCGGCGGAACGCGCACTCAACCGCCAAATCGGCGCAAGACTTGATCAATCGTATATCTTCAACATTAGCTGCTGAAGCACGGGCGAAATAACCGGATTTTTGGATCAGAGTTTTTTCAGCGCCGATCATTTGCGCAAACTGGTCACCGAACCATTTGCCGGGATTAATCGCATCCAGCTTGACGTGACCAAAGGCATCGCGCGGCACTGCTTCACCTTTCGCTTCCATTTGCGCAACGATAGCTTCCAGGCCTGCACCTTCCGAAACGAAGATATTGACGCAATCGACTTTATCCATCACCGCGCGCAGACGCTCGGCTTCGGCAGCAAGATCAATAGTCATTTCAGGAATAAACACGCCGTGAACTTCAAAGGCGTTGCGATCCAGGCCCAGTTCCGGCAACCATTCAGCTCGGCCCAGCAGTTTGCGATATTCAACAGCTGTCGCCGCCGTCAGCCAGCCACAGCTGCGTCCCATTACTTCATGGACGATCAGCATGCGCGGGTTGGAGTTATTTTCGGCAACCACATTCCAGAAGTAACGCGCGCCCTGCTCAGCAGCGGTCCAGGCACCCAGCGACTGCTTGATCGGAAACACGTCATTATCAACTGTTTTGGGTAGACCGATAACAGTAAGACCGTAGTCGTTTCTGGCCAGGAACGCCGCCAAGTCTGCAGCTGCGGTATTGGTATCATCGCCACCTATAGTATGCAAGATATCCACATTGTCTTTGACCAGTTGATCGGCGGCCACTTTCTGTGGATCCTGACCTTCCTGAACCAAGCCGCGTTTAATACAGTCTGCAATATTGGTCAGCTTGACCCGGCTGTTGCCGATTACGGAACCACCAAAGCCATGCAAAAGACCAGCTTTTGCCCGTATCTCCGGCGTGACCGTGTAAAAATCGCCCAGTAGCAAACCTTTATAACCGCTGCGGTAACAGATGATTTCAATGCTGGGATCTATTTCAGTGTAGCGTTCGATCAGACTGCCGATCGCCGAGTTTAGACAAGGGGCCAAGCCACCTGCGGTAAGAATGGCCACTTTTTTAGGTTTGTTCATCGTAAAGCTCTAGGTGAGTAAAAAGCATGAATTCTATCATACAGGGGCAACTTCTGATTAATAACACAAAAAAAACTCACACGTTCACAAAAAATGGCTGTAGAAGCAAGATTCAGCGTGATAGCCTGCGACTTAGGGTAGGTAGCGTTTTTAGCTTACGGTTTTCAAAAAAGCGCAAACCAATGAAAGTTCCCCAGCCGACAATAATTAAACCTATGGTGAATATACTATAAGCGATGGGCCAGGAAACACTTTGGGTCATCATCGAATATTCGGACATGCCGCCTATGCCAGCCAGGACATTGAGCGGCATAAAAACGACACTGAGCACAGTTAGTTGTTTCATGACTTTATTCTGATTAATATTAACAAATCCAACGATCGCATCCATCAGAAAGTTGATTTTATTAAACAAAAATGCTGTGTGACCATCCAGAGATTCAATGTCACGCAAAATTTCGCGTACATTTTCATGTTGGGTATCCGATAAAAACTTACCGCGCATCAAGAAAGACAAGGCTCGCCGGGTATCCAGAAGATTTCGGCGTATGCGGCCATTAAGATCTTCTTCTGCGGCGATAGCGGCAAGAATTTGCGCCAATTCCTGATCGGTCAGATGAGAACCATAAACCTGTTTGCCCACAGCTTCCAGTTCAGTATAAACATCTTCCAGTGCGTTGGCTGAATACTCTACGTCAGCGGAATAAAGATCGAGCAACACATCTTTAGCTTCAGTCACATAGCCTGATTCAGCACGCGCACGTAAACGCTGCAAATGAAATACCGGTAATTCTTCACTGCGTATTGAAAACAACGTGTCCTTGTTGAGAATGAATGCAACCGGCACGTTGTGAGACTCATCTTCACGGTCTAGCAGAAAGTCAGAATGCAAATGAACATCGCCATTATCTTCCACGTAAAAGCGGGCGCTAGATTCGAGATCAGTCAAATCGCGAGGATTGGGCAGCTTCACGCCAAAAATTTCTCTTGCCCAAGCCAGATGTTCATCTTCCGGCATCACCAAATCAATCCACACCGGCTTGGCTTTGGCTAAGTCTTCTCGAGTTTCTATGACGATTTGGCGCAGGCAGCCTTCATGCAGATCAAATACCCGGCTCATCATGCTGCGGGTTACCGGTTTAACCTGGGTAACCAGCTCCACACGGACATCGTCAGATATTTCCAGCAGAATTTCTTCTTTTTGTTCGTCAGCGACCAGTTTCCAGATAATTTGCAGGTCATCGGCTGATAATGTTTCCAAAATACGCGCAATAGGTTCTGCTCCCAACTGATCAAGTAGTCGGCGTAATTCGGTCAAATTTTGTTTGTGTACCAGATCTTCAACCAATCTATGCCGAACCAGTAAATTCTTCACATTAGACAGGTGATCCTGAATATTTTCATAGTCGCTCATGGGATTAAGTTTTTTGTGGTGGCGCGTCAGGAACAGGAAGTTTAGTTTTGCTTTTGAGCAAATGCAACTCATGCCGCGCTAGTCTAGCACAGCCGAGGCTATACGATTAAGTCTTTGAAAAACTGGTGCGTAAAAATAAACGCCTATAGATTCAGCCATGCTGATTAAATCGATAGCTTTGTCAATTAAGCCAAGTCATCAAAGAGTTTTTTTCCAGTTAATTGCTGAAACACCGGTGTTTTTTGGGTGCTATCGTGAGCATCCATCTGTCCCGCTTTTAAACCGGACGCTTCAAGTTGATTTTTTAGTGTGTCCAGGTTGTGTTTGATAAGCTTAGTCGTTTGCGTATTCTGGCTGTTGAAAAAAGTATTAATAAGTCCGGTTCTGGAGGAAACCATGCAGTGTATTGTACCCAGACCTGGCGGGGTAAGTGTTATATTAACCGACCAGTTATTACTGCCGGTTTGTCGCTTATGAATATTGTCTTGTTGTATTTCAATTTTAACTGTTGCGGCCTGTTGTTGCCGGTCCATAAAAGGCAGGTCAATGATCCAGAGTTGCTTTGAGCTATCATCCTTGGGCAAAGACATCAATTGATCCAGCGTTATTTTGGCAATCGTGTTTTCAGTTTTGTTTTGTAGACTCTTGAATAAATCAAGATCAGGTTGATTGTGCTGTTGGCCTTGGCTGCCAAGCTCATGTTTTAGCACCTGAATAAATTTAAGCAGATTGGCTTTAAAATCCTCAGCTCCTACAACGCTTACTGGCTGTTCTAAAACGACTATTTCGGGCAACGGTTTTGGTGCTTCAGGTAACAGCGTTTTCGGCAGCAGATTCTGTACTATTTCAGCGGCAATACGTTGCAATGAAACTGGTACGTGGTCGTTTTTTATCAGTTCGGCTTGAGCGGGTAACTTGGCTTCAAGAAATAACCCTGAATCGGCAATTGCTTGCTTGAGTCTCGAACTACTCATCAACTGTCCTTGGTCTGGCAGATTTTGGATTATTTTTTCAGCAAGATTCTTCAACGCCTCCGGAATATTTTTATTGTTCAGCAGTTGTGGCAACTCCTTGATTAACTGATTTAAAAAAATCGAACTAGTTTGATGTCGCGGTAAAAACTGCTTTATAAATTCGGCTATTTTTATTTCAGAAATAACACCGCCGGCGGCGATAAGCCTAAATTCAGGGGTGGTTCCTGTTTTGACTATTTCCAACTTTAGATGTTGTCCGATTTTTAAATCCGCAGGCAAATTGCTTAGCTGAGTTCGCTCAAGAGTGATCAGTACAGGTGTTAATGGAGTAATCTGCAATTGAATTTTATTGCCGATTAGGCTGATTATTTTTACATCTATCGGCTGATTGACTGTTGTGTTGTGCGCCTCTAACACGACTCCATCTATGACAGTCGATGGTGGCTGCATCGATTTTCTATCGCTTGCTACACTGGTAGTCGTTAGGATGGTTAGGCGTAAATTAGCGGTGAGATTTTTTAGTTCAGGTGATGCTGTTAAAATTTTAAATTCGGTAATAGGCGTAATTTGGGTAAGCTGTATTTTTAAAGTTTGGACAGGATTTAGTGTAATCGGCTGGTTGCTTTGCACAGTGATGTCGTGGTTGCCAAGGCTCAAAGTGATCATATTTTTTACTACTTGGATATTGGCTACGACC
Organism: Methylococcaceae bacterium; assembly: GCA_947506155.1. Classification (GTDB taxonomy): domain Bacteria; phylum Pseudomonadota; class Gammaproteobacteria; order Methylococcales; family Methylomonadaceae; genus Methylobacter_A. Next base: position 5,634 of record CANNNV010000100.1, on the reverse strand, counting down.
GCTTTTACCTCCAGTTGTTGTCCAATTTTTAGATTCAACGCGCTTTCCGTGAGCTTGTTGGCAGGTAACACCTGATTATTTATTGATGGCTTAATATCCATTTAAGCCAGCATTTGTCTAATATGCTCGATTTCATCTTTGGCTGTATCGAGTATGTTAATGCTGTCGGCTGCATTCAAATACCTGGATAGTTTTCTATAAGCCGGTAAGGCATCTATTTTAGGCATTTTTTTTATATCAACTTTACCAATAAAGCTGTGCAATTGCGAAATCATCACAATGTCAGAATAACTGGAGGGATCAGGCGTATTGCGAAACCAATTTTCGGCATTAACCACTACATCTGCAAAATCCTCAGGAAAATCCCAGTGACGAATAATCTGTGCACCTATAGCGGCACGTAATTGCTTTACAGTTTCTAGTAGATCTTGAGGATGAGCAATAATGTCGGGGTGACGATCGGCGTAAGTTAGAATGGGTACGATGCCAATATCATGAACCAGTCCGGCTAGCATGGCACGGTCAGGATCAAAGCCCGGTATTTTATGGGCGAAGACGGCGCTGATCGATGCGATATAACTGCTGTGATCCCATAACTCCGCCATTTTTTTACGAATAAAAGGAGATTTGGCGTTAAAGACCGATTTAATCGCAATTGCTGTGATAATGTCTTGAGCCGCTTTTAAGCCCAGTCGGGTCAGTGCTTCTGGACAGCTTTCAATTTTTTTTCGTCCTATATATAGAGGGCTGTTGGCGATTTTTATCAATCTGGCGGTAATCGACGGATCAATTTGGACTATGCGGGCTATTGACGAAATATTGGATTTATCATCATTGATGGCGCGACGAATTTTAAAAGATACATCCGGAATAGTCGGCAGCACTAGATTATCAGATTGCATATGTCGATAACAATCCATTAAAAGTTTGTTTTTAGCCAGGGTTGCGGCGGTATTGCTACGGTTGCTATCAGTTGGAGTCATGTTCTAATTAAGTAATATTCAAACAAGTAGGTGAAGTTTAGTTTAAAATCTGTAGCTACCTAGAACCGTATCACAGCTATCTTACCTTGCCCAGCAATGAAAACAACGCCCTCTGAAGTTTTAACCACGTTATCCTCGCTACGCGATTACATTCGTTGGGCCGCCAGTCGTTTTACTGAGGCCAACGTTAGTTTTGGTCATGGTACGACTACTGCTCTTGATGAAGCCGCTGCACTGGTTTTACATACCTTATATCAGCCTTATAATCTGGCCGACGCTTATCTAAATAGCGTTCTAACCTTAACTGAACGCCAGGCTGTGATTGACATGATCGACAGACGCATCAATGAACGCGTTCCAGCTGCGTATTTAACTCATGAGGCCATTTTTGCAGGTTTGTCGTTTTATGTCGATGAGCGGGTACTCGTGCCCAGATCGCCTATTGCCGAACTTATCGAACAGCGTTTTTCGCCGTGGGTAGAGGAAGAGCAAGTGACTCGGATTCTGGATTTGTGTACCGGCAGCGCCTGTATTGCGATAGCCTGTGCTTATGCATTTGCCAATGCAGATGTTGATGCGGTGGATTTATCAGCGGATGCGCTAGATGTCGCCAGGATAAATATTGCGAAACATCAGCTAGACGATGCCGTGACGCTGTATCAGTCGGATTTGTTTAACGAATTACCCAGTACTCGGTATGACGTGATCGTCAGCAATCCACCTTATGTGAGTTTGGGCGAGTGGGCGAAATTACCCGCTGAATTTCGCGCCGAGCCAGATATGGGCTTTAAGGGCGGGGATTCTGGACTGGACCTGGTGTTGCGCATTCTGGTTGATGCGGATAATTACCTGGCAGAGCAAGGCATATTGATCATTGAAGTGGGCAGCAGTGCAGAAACTTTGCAGAATGCTTTCCCCGATGTGCCTTTTTACTGGCTGAATTTTGAACTCGGTGGCGACGGCGTATTTTTACTGACCGCTGAACAAGTTCGACTCTATAACACATTATTTTTAGCGGCTTTATAACATGTCTGGAAACACTTTAGGAAAATTATTTACCGTCACCTCGTTTGGTGAAAGTCACGGCCCGGCTATAGGTTGTATCGTCGATGGTTGCCCTCCGGGCATGGCCTTGACCGAAGCCGATTTGCAGGAAGATCTGGATCGCAGAAAGCCCGGTACTTCGCGGCATACCACCCAGCGGCGAGAAGCCGATGAAGTCAGAATTCTGTCTGGCGTGTTTGAGGGCAAAACCACCGGTACGCCGATCAGTCTGTTAATCGAAAACACTGATCAGCGCTCCAAGGATTATTCTAAAATCGCCGATACCTTCAGGCCCGGCCATGCTGATTATACCTATCAGCACAAATATGGTATCCGGGATTATCGTGGCGGAGGTCGTTCCTCGGCCCGTGAAACCGCTATGCGTGTTGCAGCAGGCGGCATTGCTAAGAAATATCTGAAAGAACAAGCCGGTATAGAAATACGTGGTTATTTGTCACAACTGGGACCGATAAAAATCGAAAAAGTGGACTGGTCTGTAATCGACAGTAACGCTTTTTTCTGTCCCGATGTTGATAAAGTTGAAGAAATGGAAGCCTATATGGATGCCTTGCGTAAGGAAGGCGAATCTATAGGCGCGCGCATTGAAGTCATCGCAACCAACGTTCCACCTGGTTTGGGCGAACCTATTTTTGACCGACTGGATGCAGACTTGGCCCATGCGTTGATGAGCATCAATGCGGTAAAAGGCGTGGAAATCGGCGACGGCTTTGCCTGCGTAGATAGCAAGGGTACGCAGTTTCGCGACGAAATGACCCCCGACGGTTTTTTAAGCAATCATGCCGGCGGCATTCTAGGCGGCATTTCCAGCGGCCAAGCCATCACCGCCAGCATTGCATTAAAGCCGACGTCCAGCCTGCGACTGCCGGGCAGAAGTATCAACCTGCAAGGCGAAGCGATTAATGTCATCACCGAAGGTCGTCACGATCCCTGCGTAGGTATACGGGCAACGCCGATTGCCGAGGCGATGATGGCGCTAGTGATTATGGATCACTGGTTGCGGCATCGAGCGCAAAATGCAAATGTTAATTCAGGATTGCCTGTTTTAAGATAGTCATGTCAGTTCCCTACTGGCGACTCTCAGGCTTTTATTTCTTTTATTTTGCCACGGTAGGCGGTTTCATCCCTTACTGGAGTCTGTATTTAAAAGACAGTGGCTTTAATCCGGTTGAAATTGGCGAACTTTCTGCATTATTAGGCGCTACACGGATTGTTGCTCCACTTCTGTGGGGCTGGATTGCTGATCGTACCGGAAAGAGTTTACGCGTTATTCGCTGGGCCGCTTTTTTTACCGCTTTGTTCTTTTCCGGTTTTTTATTTATTCAGGGCTATGTCTGGTTTGCCTGGATAAGCATAGCGTTTAGTTTTTTCTGGAACGCTGCTTTGCCTCAATTTGAAGCAGTCACCTTAGCGCATTTAAAAAATGAAGCACATCGTTACAGCCAGATAAGGTTGTGGGGGTCTATCGGTTTTATTGTCGCAGTGCTGGGCATAGGCAAGGCTTTGGATCACCAGTCCTCTGCGATACTTCCGGCGGTTATTAGCGCCTTGATGCTGCTGATTTGGCTGGTCAGTTTAATTACACCGGCAACCCAAGCAATTAAGCATCAGACTGCTGCTGTCGGCATTTTGCATATTCTGAAAAAGCCGGAAGTGTTGGCTTTTTTGGCAGTTAATATGCTGTTACAGCTGGCTCATGCACCTTATTACGTTTTTTATTCTATCTATTTAAAACACTTTCAGTATTCGACCAGTCTGACCGGGTTGCTGTGGGCCTTGGCGGTTCTTGCTGAGATTGTATTATTCATTTATATGCGGCGACTGTTGTTGCGTTTTTCCCTAAGAAATATATTACTCTTCAGTATTCTGTTAGGTATTGTTCGCTGGTTGCTGATTGCCTGGTGTGTTGACTATCTGTGGTTACTAGTTTTTGCCCAATTGTTACATGCGGCAACTTTTGCCGGGGTTCATGTTGCGGCAATCCACCTGGTCCATCACTATTTTGGCGATCGGCATCAAGGTAAGGGTCAGGCGCTGTACAGCAGTTTAAGTTATGGTTTGGGCGGCATGCTGGGCAGTTATTATAGCGGTTATTACTGGGAGTCACTGGGATCAAGCTTTATTTATTCAATAGCATCGGTATGTTGCGGTATGGCTTTTATTATTGCCTATTTCTGGATTGGCCGGGAAAAGCCTCAAAATAAAACTATCTTAGGTTAAAATATGGGCAAATTTTTGTAGGGGCGAATTTATTTGCCATGAGCGATTAAAGTCACCTTCCTGCTATCATGACTACCTTGATATATGTAATTAGGAAATAATGTGTTTGAAATTATAAAAAGCGGCGGCTGGATGATGCTGCCGATCATATTGTGTTCAATTACTGCGATGGCCATCATCGCCGAACGTTTTTGGTCTTTACGCCGAAACAAGATAATACCTCCGGAATTGGTTACCCAGGTCTGGAAGTTATCCCGCGATAACAAATTGAATGATGTCACTTTGCGCCAGTTGAAAGACAGTTCGCCGCTAGGTTGTATTTTGGCTGCGGGTCTGGCTAATAGCCATCATGGCAGAAAGTTCATGAAGGAATGTATCGAAGAAACCGGGCGCAAGGTTGTCCATGATCTGGAACGCTTTCTAAATACCCTCGGCACTATTGCCGCCATCGGCCCGTTGCTGGGTTTATTGGGCACGGTATTTGGCATGATTGATATTTTCTCATCCCTGATGTTACATGGTTCCGGAAATCCGGCTGCCTTAGCTGGCGGCATTTCTGTCGCACTGATTACCACCGCATCGGGCTTGACAGTGGCTATTCCTAGCCTAATTTTTCATCGCTATTTTGAACGACTGGTTGATGAATATGTGGTCATCATGGAAGAGGAAGCGTTAAAGCTGATCGATATTCTGCACGAAGATCGGAAAACCTTCTGATGAAATTTCAACGCAAAAAAAGGGAAAATGTTGATATTACCCTGATCTCGATGATTGACGTGCTTTTTGTGTTGCTGCTGTTCTTTATGGTGTCTACAACCTTTAATCAACATACTGAAGTCACTATCAAGCTGCCCGAGGCGGAAGGAACCGAGGCCACCGAGCATCCGAAAACCATCTCGCTGGTGATTGATGCCGAAGGCATTTATTCGCTGATCGGGGACGATGGCTTGCCACATCGCTTAAGTGATCAAACCCGGGCGGGCTTGAAGCAGGAATTAAGCCAGCTCCCGGAACAAGCAAGGGAACTTACCTTTATTATCAATGCTGATGATAAAACTCCCAACAAGGCGGTGATGACTGCGCTGGATCTTGCCGGATTAGCAGGTTTTAGTCATATCACTTTCGCAACGCTGCACCCGACTGATTAAAGTAAACAATCCCCGACCTAAAGGACGGGGCTTTATGGTAACTAAAATCGTTCCACATTAGGACGGCTTACAACGCCCCTTGATAGGCTGAAAAGCCTGTCAAACTTAGCGATATTCGACGCCGCATTGACGTCGCTGTGGGATAAGTGACCACAGTTTTTACAATGATTATTATAGGGCAGAAACAATGCAAAATAAAGGTCAAAAGCACACCATTCCTC
>CANNNV010000099.1 GCA_947506155.1 Methylococcaceae bacterium | reverse complement strand
ATGAAGCATCGCAGGTAGATTTAGAGCGATGGGAGAATGAGAATATCCCTTACACTATACGAAAAAAACGTCAAAAGTTCTTTGAAAATGCAAGCCAAAAACAGGGTAAATAATTAGCCGATTAAATCAATGTTTCGACAGGCTAGGATGCACCCCTCCCACCTATCGGCATCAATGTGCCAAACTGATATGATATAAGTCCGTAAGTCGTAGGGTGGTATTGAGGTTAATAACTGGGGTCAGAGTAAAGTTAAATGCTTATCGAGTTAAGCAGCCCCGAACAAGTCTATTGTGTGTATGACGCTTTGCTTATACACCCTACACGCCATGCGATTCAACATAAGCATCAAGTAAACGGCGAATCATACGCTGATATTGTGTGTGATTTTTAGCAGCCTCAGACTTGAAAAACTCAATGCTTTTTTTACTCAAAGCTAATGTGACCTTAACTCCTTCCTCAGTGAAAGCTAATTCAGCGGGCGAAGGCAAAAAATCCGGGATTACCTTAACTTCGCCCAAAGGTTCATTTGTGTATTTGATTTTCGCGCTCATAGATTGCCTTTCCTTTGCGCCAGTATCCAGCGCCAATAATTCGAATAACAGAGGTTCGATAAGTAAACCGCACTGTTAAAATTCCACCATCAACTTTACCGAAACAATAAAAACGCTCTTCAGATTGGCTATGGGATTCATCTTTGGCAATGTGGAGTTTGGGGTCAGGTCTTGCAATCACATATTTGACCTAACAGCGCGGTCAAATGGGATGCATCGCCCTGTGGCGGTTTGCTACGCGAAACCGCCCTACGGTGCTTAGCAGGAGACTTAATCATTTTTTTTGATGGTAAAAAAACTTAATTTACCCATATTTTTTTTAATGACTACGCGGCTCGGTAAAGTGAATATAATCGTCACTTTCAAGCCACCCAATTCTGACTCCCCCAAAACAAGTTCAGCGCCATGCATAGAAGCAATTCGCTGCACTATCGAAAAACCAAGCCCGGTACCCTGAGCTTTGTTGGCGGTTTCCACACAGCGATGAAAACGTTTTAAAGAGTTTTCATATTGATCGGGAGCAATGCCTGGCCCTGAGTCTTCGACGCATAACAGTATGTGATAATCCGTCCCTACCAAGCTAACTTTGATCACGCCTTGAGCGGGTGTATATTTGATCGCATTGTCAATAATGTTTCGCACCATGATATTGATCAGCAAGGTGTTAGCGACTATCGGCATCGCATTCACTTCATCGTATTCCATAAGAATCCGTTTTTTATAGGCAGCGGGATCCAAGTCGGCAATAATGCGCATCACTTCGCGGCTAAGAGCCATCGTTTCCTTGGCTAAAAATTCAGTGCCGGATTCAATGCGTGAGAAGGTTAATAACTGCTGTACCATGTAGGTCATTCGGTTAACACCTTGTTCAATTCGCTTTAGCGCCTGATGACGTACCGACTCATCACGAGTGCGCATCGCAACCTGAGCCTGGGTTAACAGTCCTGCTAATGGGGTTCTTAATTCATGCGAGGCATCGGCGGTAAACTGGCGCTCATGTTCAAAAGCCTGCTCAAGCTGGGCAAACAGGTTATTGATCTCATTGACCACCGGAATAATTTCCTTGGGCAGTTTCTTACTGGAGAGTGGTTTAAGAAAACTAGCTTCTCGCCTAGATAAGGCAATTTCCAGGCGATTAAGCGGTTTTAAAGAATGTCCGACAATAATCCAGATGACAAGACCCAAAATTGGTAAGCCAACCAGAAATTGCATTACTAATTGTGCCGATATTTCATCGGTTAATTCAGCGCGTATCTCTTCCTTTTGACCGACATGAATAATATATTCACTATTTGAGCTGGCAACACTGAACACATGCCATAGGTGTTCATCGATATTGGTTTCACTAAACCCATGGCTTGCTGAGGAAAACGCAAACGAAGGCGCACTTTCCGAGCGCAGCAATAAGCCGTCTGTTTTTGACCATAGTTGGAAGGCAACTTTTCTTTCATATTTATGGCCTAAGGCACTGGCTTCCAATAACCCGTCAAAAACCTCCCATAATTGATCGTCAATATTTTTTTTGCTAAAGCTATGTACTGCAAACTCAGGCGAGTTTTCCGAGCGTAGCAATAAGCCATCATCTTTGGCCCAAAGCTGAAAGGTATTTTGGCGTTTGTTTTTTCGCCCGGTATAAGGATGTAAGCGGTCATCCGTCTGCGTTTGTGCCCAGTGTTTAGATAACGACCCTTCCCGGACCAAACTTTCCATAAAAACATTAAGCACTTTTGCCGACTGCGCTAATTCCGCATCAAACAAACTTGCGACTTCGTCGCGGGTAACTTTGTAACTCATATACGCTGTCACCCCCCAGATCAACATAGATGCGGAAAGTAGGCTAATCAACAACAGCTGGCGTAGTGAATAATTCATCAGTCTTCATCAATAATATAACCCACGCCTCTGACGGTGCGGATGATAGAGGGATCGAGTTTTTTTCGCAGATGATGTATATGCACCTCTACAGTATTACTTTCGACGTCACAATCCCAGGAGTACAAGCTTTCTTCAAGACGGGCACGAGAAATAACTTTACCGATATTTCCCAACAAAAAACTGAGTATTTCAAATTCTTTTTGCGAGAGATCAATTTTTTCATCGTTCCAGGTAACTTGATGTGAGGCTGGATCTAAAATAATGCCTTTGTACTCTATATTAGGCGCACTACGGCCTTCATTTCTTCTAGCTAAGGCTCTTAAGCGTGCGCAGACTTCATCCAGTTCAAACGGTTTAATCACAAAATCATCGGCACCGCTGTCTAATCCTAGTACCCGATCAGGAACGGTATCCTTGGCGGTTAACACCATCACTGGCGTTTCATCTTTTCTCGCTCGTAGCGCTTTTAAAATATCCAGGCCTGCCATATCTGGTAAATTAAGGTCCAATACAATCAGCTCATAACTATTGATTTTTAGAGCTTCGTCGGCAAGTCTGCCGTTAGTAAGCCAGTCAACCGCATAGCCTTCCATTTTCAAACCTTCGACCAAACCCTCGCCCAGTATCTCATCGTCTTCTACCAGTAATAGTTTCATGCGACTCTCGTTTTTATATTGGTGTTAAACTGGCGGTTATTTTAAACCATATAGCAAAAAATCTCTTGTCACCGCTTAGTCTCTATATCCACATACCCTGGTGTATTAAAAAATGTCCTTATTGCGATTTTAATTCACATGCAGTTAAAGCCGAACTACCTGAAGATGCTTATATAACTGTGTTGCTGGCTGATCTGGCCTTGGACATACAGCGTTATACCATCACCCGGCCGATTAGCAGTATTTTTATTGGCGGCGGCACGCCTAGCTTATTTTCACCCGAATCGATTAATCGACTATTACATGGCATAGAGCAACAGTTGCCATTTGAACAGGGTCTGGAAATTACATTGGAAGCCAATCCGGGCACTTTTGAAAGCCATAAGTTTGCTGAATTCAGGGCGCTGGGGATTAACCGGCTATCGATAGGCATACAGAGCTTTAACGATGATTTATTAAAAAAATTAGGCCGGGCGCATTCGGCACGCGAAGCCATTGATGCGGCGGAAATTGCCCACCAATCAGGTTTCGATAATTTTAATCTGGATTTGATGTTTGGCTTGCCGGGCGCAAGTCCAGGCAGCAGTAAAATCGATATAGAAACAGCCATAAGCTTAAAGCCTACACATATTTCCTTTTACCAGTTGACCCTGGAACCCAATACTTGGTTTCATAAATTCCCGCCCAAACTCCCGGATGATGAGGTTATTTTCAGTAGCCAAAAAGACTGCCAGCAGCTATTGGCCGCTCATGATTATCAGCAATATGAAGTCTCCGCCTACAGCAAACCGGGCTTACAATGTCGGCATAATATAAACTATTGGCAGTTTGGCGATTATCTGGGCATAGGTGCCGGGGCTCATGGAAAAATAACCCAATGTTTGCCGGAAGCTATTATTCGCAGTTTTAAGCCGAAAAGTCCGGAGCAGTATTTAAGCAATTTCCAGAAAAATGGTGGAGCCGAGCCTATTGCAGTAACTGATCTGCCCTTGGAATTCATCATGAATCATTTGCGCTTAAAGCAAGGTTTTACCTTAGAAGCTTATCAAGCAGCTACAGGTCTTGCGGTAGCTACGCTGGAACCCGCTTTATCTGCTTGTGTACAACAAAATTTGCTTATCCGGCAACATAATCATTATTATTGTTCAGAGCAAGGCTGGAATTTTCTGGATAATATTTTAGAAAAATTCATTGCGTGAATTACCCCGACCTAAAGAAAGGAGATTTACGCTATTTCCCGTTAAAAAACCATTTTTTAACTTCCTATAATCCCATTGTCTATATCATCATGTTTGATTATCAAAAAGATTTTATTTTTTATGCGCTAAATTGCGGCGTACTTAAATTCGGCGAGTTTCAGTTGAAATCAGGCCGTACCAGTCCTTATTTTTTTAATACTGGTTTATTCAATACTGGAACTCAGCTCGGAAAACTGGGCGAGTTTTATGCTCAAGCCTTGATTCAATCTGGTGTTAAACCGGATATTCTGTACGGCCCCGCCTATAAAGGTATTCCATTAGTTAGCACGACATCAATTGCTTACGCTAGATTAACTGGTCAAGATATTCCATTTGCCTTTAACCGTAAGGAAGTAAAAGATCATGGTGAGGGTGGCAATTTGGTGGGTGCGCCATTACAAGGCAAGGTACTGATACTTGATGATGTGATTACTGCTGGAACTTCAGTCAGGGAATCGGTAGATATTATAAAAAAGGCTCAGGCAATACCGGCAGGTGTATTAATCGCGCTGGATAGGCAAGAAAAAGGTAAGCATGAGATTTCTGCTATTTCGGAAGTTGAAACTCAATTTGCGATGCCGGTTATTGCTATCATTACCCTAGCAAATATTATTGACTATTTAACAGACGATACCGATATTGCAAGGTCCCCACTCGCCGCGATAAAAACCTATCAGGATCTTTATGGCATTTAAGACGCATACAGACACGGCTAAAAAATAAGCTCTTATGCTAACAGTTCACAATATATGGACTACAATTAGCCCAAAAATGACCGCCACTTGAACACTGTCGCGGTACGACTAACTTATAATCCTGCCTTGCGTGGGAATGCAGTAAGGGCGTAGGTAGTATGAGGAATATGGAATTTAAAGCGCAAATGCACGAATATGCACAATGGCGTGCTCAGTTAATTGACGCCATAGAAATTTACCATCAATGGCGTATTCGCTATGGTATGAGGGATATTCACAGCACTGATACTATTTTAAATATTCTTAATGGCCTGCAAGCAGACAGAGTTACGTTAGCTTTTGTCGCGGAATTTTCACGAGGTAAAACAGAGCTGATTAATGCGCTGTTTTTTGCTGAAACCGGTATCAGATTACTGCCCTCTTCACCCGGGCGCACCACTATGTCGCCGACCGAACTATTTCATGATGAACAAGGTGGCAGTTATATCCGCTTGCTGAATATCGAGAGTCGTCTTGAAGACATTTCACTGGCTGAGTTTAAAAGAAATCCAAAGTGCTGGACTCAGATTGACCTGGACTGCGACTCGCCAGCGCAAATGCAAGAAGCCTTTAAGGAGCTGATTTCTACCAAACAAGTTGATCGTGATCTTGCCGACAAACTGGGTTTATGGAATGAACGTGAAGCCGCAGAACAAGGTATTATCAATCCGGAAACAGTTGAAATTCCGTGCTGGCGCCACGCCTTGATCAGCTTTCCGCATCCCTTATTAAAAGAGGGCTTGGCAATATTGGATACGCCGGGTTTAAATGCGTTGGGAACCGAGCCAGAACTGACCTTAACCTTGCTACCCAGCGCCCAGGCCATTATTTTTGTGCTTGCTGCCGATACTGGCGTTACCAAAAGCGATCTGGAAATGTGGCATAACCATGTTTGTTATAATCGCGGTGGCAGTAAGCAGGGTTTAGCTGTAGTGATGAATAAAATTGATGCGATGTGGGATGATCTGGCCGATGAAAATGGCTATGAAGCGTCGATACGCTCGCAAATAAAAAGCTCAGCGGTCACTTTAAAAGTCAACGAAAATGCGATCTTTCCGGTCTCAGCCAAACAAGCGTTACTGGCCAAAGTTAAAAATGATCACGTTTTATTGGAAAAAAGCCGCCTAGCCAATTTGGAAAACTATCTTGCTAATGATGTTTTAAACCAACGCAAGAACATGTTGCAAACAACGGTTAATCGCGACATTGGCTTTCTGGTTAAGGAGTCGGTTAACTTAACTAATAGTTCATTAGAACATGCGATGGCACAGCTTGAAGAGTTTAGGAAAATAGACTTCCAAAACCAAGATATGACTGACAAGTTAATGGCGGAGACCCGCGATAGACAAACGGTTTACATGACCAATGTCGAAAACTTTCAGGCCAGTCGTCGAATTTTTGCTGTTCAAGCCCAGCTGCTGATTGATTCTTTTGCCAAAGAAAAAATGGATAAAATCATTAAAGTTACTAAACACGACATGGCAAAGAGTCTGACTACCTACGGCATGAAACAAAATATGCGTAAATTGTTTGATGAGTTGCGTGATTTGTTACAGGACTCAGTGGATATTACTAATGAATCTCGGCGACTGGTCAAAGTGATACATAAAAAATTTAAGGATGAACACGGTTTTAAAGAAATTGAGCCACAGCTTTTTTCGATTAAACAATATCAGCTTGAACTAGAACAGATTTTTGATGAAGGTGAAGCTTTTCGTTCCAGCGCCAAAACCGCGATGTCAGAACAGAGCATTGTTATCAACAAGCTATATAGCACGTTAATCGCTAAGGCTAGAAATATAGTCAGGCAGGCACATACCGATGCAGTAGCTTGGAGTAACAGCGTTTTAACGCCGTTGATGCATCAAATTAAGGGCCATAAAAAACAAATTGAAGGCCGTTTACAAATGCTAAGAAAAATCAATAGCTCAAAAGGCAGTGTTATTGAAAACATTGCCAGTTTGGAAGCAGAATTGGAGCCGTTAAAGCGTCAACGTGACGAATTAGCGATTATCGTTAATGCAATGCATCTGGATAGCCTATAGGCTATTTTTTTTGAAAATTAAATCCCAAACACCATGTCCTAAGCGCATGCCTCGTTGTTCAAAACGTGTTAAAGGTCGATATTCAGGCCGCTCGCAATAGTCACCTTTTGGATTGGCATTGCTTAGATTTACACCTGCAGACAATATTTTTAGCATATTTTCGGCGTAATTTTGCCAATCGGTTGCCGCATGAAAATAACCTTCAGGCTGTAATTTCCTAACTAATAATTCAACAAAGCTGGGGCGTACAATTCGCCGTTTATGGTGTTTTTGTTTCGGCCACGGATCGGGAAAAAACAAATGCACGCCAGCCAGGCTATTATCGTTGATCTTGTTTTCGATAATATCAATCGCATCGTGACAATAAATTCTGACGTTGGGCAGACCTTGTTGATCCAGCAACAGCATTAAATGGCCAACCCCCGGTTTATGAACCTCAATGCCGATATAATCGTTTTCGGGATTAGCCGCCGCTGTCTTCGCTAAACTATCACCGGTACCAAAACCTATTTCAATAATTAGTGGTGCTACACGGCCAAAAACTTGACTAAAATCATAATTGCTTTCAGGGTCGAGACCATAACAATTCCAATGATTATCCAAAGCTAATTGTTGACCTTGGGTAATACGTCCTTGCCGACGAATAAAACTGAGAATTCTGTGCGCGGGAGTTTTTTCAGAAAAAGGCATATACATATCATGATGAAGTGGGATCAGGCTTTGAGCCTAATCCCACAAAATTAAAAAAACAAACCATCTATCGGTGATGAGGCAGAAGCAAAACGCCTGCGCGGCATACGTCCCGCCAAGAATGCTGCTCTGCCGGCTTCAATGCCTTTGCGCATCGCTGTAGCCATCAGTATCGGATTATTGGCAGCAGCAATCGCGGTATTCATCAGTACCCCGGCACAACCCAGCTCCATTGCAATAGCTGCATCAGAAGCGGTACCAACACCGGCATCGACTAAAATAGGCACTCTGGCATTTTCAACGATGGTCAAAATATTATAGGGATTACGTATGCCCAAGCCCGAGCCTATCGGCGCGGCCAGTGGCATCACTGCGACGCAACCAATCTCTTCCAGTCGTTTAGCCGCAATCGGATCATCATTGGTGTAGACCATGACGTCAAAGCCGTCTTTAACCAACAATTCAGCAGCAATATAGGTTTCTGCGACATCCGGAAACAGGGTCTTTTGATCGGCCAGCACTTCTAGTTTGACCAATTTGTGGCCACCGAGCAATTCCCGACCTAAGCGGCAGGTTCTTACCGCATCCTCAGCCGTATAACAACCGGCAGTATTGGGCAGTATGGTATATTTATCCGGTGAAATAACATCAAGCAAATTGGGTTCGCCCGGATTCTGGCCAATATTGGTCCGGCGTAACGCTACCGTCACAATTTGTGCACCGCTGGCTTCAATGGCCAGACGGGTTTCTTCCATATCTTTGTATTTCCCGGTGCCGACTAGCAGTCTTGAATGATAGCTGACTCCGGCGAGCATAAAGGAGTCATCCTGTCCGCCACCAATGGCATGGACAATTTCCAGGCGATCTTTGGCTTTTAATTGCTGAGCATCATAGTGTTGAAAAGGCAAAATTTCCTTGTTCAATTCAACCGCAATTTTTTTACCAGTTAAACCCAAATCGGCAACGACCTCGGCAACCGTACTGTGTTCTGCGCAGTCACGGGTTTCCCCATTCACATAAACTATCATTTTTTTAAACTCCGACTGGTATCTACGGTTCGGCGTTTTCGTACTGCCTCTGCCAGTTCTCTTAACAACGGAACGGTGTCATCCCAGGACAAGCAGCCATCGGTAATGCTCTGGCCGTAGACTAGAGGCTGTCCTTCAACAACCTTTTGACTGCCGGCCTTAAGATGACTTTCGATCATCACACCCATGATGCGCTGGTCACCACTGGCAATTTGCTGTGCAACATCATCGCCAACAATCAATTGACGCTGGCATTGTTTTAAGCTGTTGGCATGGCTAAAATCAATCATGATATTCGGCCTGAGTTCGGCATTGATCAAACCTTCAGCGACCTGTTCTACACTGACCGCATCATAATTAGGATGGTCATTGCCGCCTCTTAAAATGATATGTACATCGTCATTTCCAGTGGTTGAGAAAATGGCTGAATGACCGGCTTTGTTTAGCGAAATAAAATGATGCGGACTCATCGCTGCGCCTATCGCGTCAATGGCGATTTTTATCGTGCCATCGGTGGAATTTTTAAAGCCGATAGGACAGGACACGCCGGAAGCCAATTCACGGTGCCCCTGACTTTCGGTGGTTCTGGCGCCGATTGCGCCCCAGGCGACTAAGTCGGAAATATATTGCGGCGTAATTAAATCGAGATATTCGGTAGCGGCGGGCACCCCCACTTCATTCACATCCAGCAATAAACGTCTGGCGATACGTAGTCCCTTGTTAATATTAAAGCTAGAATCCAGATCTGGGTCGTTGATCAAACCTTTCCAACCTACCGTGGTGCGGGGTTTCTCAAAATAAACCCGCATCACGATGACCAAGTCATCGATCAATTCATCTTTAATACCTTTTAAAAGCCGAGCATATTCATGCGCCGCTATCGGATCATGTATGGAGCAAGGTCCCACGACCACGACCAAGCGGTCATCCAGCCCGGCTAATATCTTATGAACATCCTGCCTAGCTAGCAAAGTCGTTTGTGCCGCAGCCTCGCTGATCGGCATTTCAGTATGAACCTGAACCGGCGCTATAACTTCTTTAGTCGCACAAATCCGGAGGTCATCAGTGTTATATTTTGTTTGCATTACGCGTTCAACCCGTTGCAGGATTAGTGTCAGAAATTAGCATTTTAACCGATTTTAAAATACTTCGCACTGTACGGATAATCTACAGCTATGGTGAACGCACTTGAATAAGTTGTTTCATGCTTATTTCTTTGCCGATTTTTTTTGAGCTTGTTCTGTTAAAATGCTCGCCATTTGGAGAAGAAAATGACAGATGATGAATTAAAAGCACTGGTGGCAAGTCTTGCTGTTGCCCAAAAAACGACAGATGAGCAAATCAAGCTCAATGCTATTGCCCAAAAGGCAACAGATGAGCAAATGAGGCGCAACGATAAAATGTTGACGGAAAAGCTAAATTGTATGGGTATTACTTTGGGCAATGTAACTAATAATCAAGGTGATATAGCGGAAGAATTCTTTTTTCAAAGTCTAATAAAAGACAATCATCTGGGTTCTATCCATTTTGACGATGTAGTAAAGAATATGGAAAAGCATCGAGGTCAAATTCAAGAAGAATATGATTTGGTGATGACCAATGGCGATGCCATTGGCATTGTTGAAGTCAAATATAAAGCGCATGAAAACGATCTGGATAAATTAGATCGCAAAATGCGAAACTTTAAAAAGCTGTTTCCTATTTATCAAAACTACAAACAGTACGGTGCCATTGCCTCATTTCACATTAACGATGCGGCCAAAAAAGAAGCGTTAAAGCGCGGTTATTTTGTCCTGCAACGTAGTGGTGACCTGGTTCATACTGAAAGTAGCGAGCATTTGACCGTGTTATAAATCGGCATACAATATCAAAAAAAATCACGAAAAGATTGGACTCTAATAGACCAGCGCTTTCAATTGCTCAAGCAGTTTATCCAGCAGACCATGAAGTTCGCCCAGCCTTGTCCGTGCCTGCGGCTCTTGCCCGTCAGCATGGAGCTTAGGTAGTTTCCTGAAATTAATTTACCCATTAGACGGGGCGTATAAGAATATCCCATTTAGGCAGGATTGGGTTGCGCTCCAGTCTGGCTTCAATCGCCAACATCGCCTTTTTAGACAGAGAAATACCTTTTTGGTAAACTGTTT
>CANNNV010000098.1 GCA_947506155.1 Methylococcaceae bacterium | reverse complement strand
TTTATATTAAAAATTTTGGTTATTGTAATTCATTGAAAAGCAGTTGTTAGTGTTGGTTTTTAAAAAATTAACATACACAGGATTTATGTTGAAATTTATAAAACCATAGTTAAAGTGTTAGATAAAAGAGAAGATTTTTCAGTATTTATTGTAAAGGTTAACGTGGTATCGCAACCGTACTTTGCCTGAAAACAAAGATGGTTTGGTTGTAGTGCTATTAGGCTTTAATCATGCCTCTGATCAAGGGGGCTTGGCTAATTTTCATTTGGTTGATGAAAATAGGCTATGGAATAAATTGGGACAAGGTTTTACTCCTTGGATTGAGCATATTAATCAATGTTATAGCCTCGATGCTACTTCGCTTCAAATTGAAAGGTTTGATGCTTTGTTGCATCAGCTCTTTAAAGTTCGCCCCCGTCGGTTAGTTAGACTTGCTGAGTTTTTTGAACGTGAGGTCTTTGGTCAGAAGGATCATTTTGATTCAATGGATGAGGTGATTGCGTGTTGTTATAAAACATTGCCGTTTTGGGATATTCCGCCATTATTAAACGTTAAAAATACTAAAAAACATGCCAATTTAATTAAAGAAGCTGAAGTTTTTATCTCACATCAGCGTTTTACAAGCACGACTGAACAAGATAAGGCTTGGAAAAAATTAGAAAAAAAACTGGTTGATAGCGATGCTGAATTTGAAGTTCCTGAAACGTTAAGTGTGCAACCACTATACCCGGACATAAAAGCGTTTAGTGATACGTTATATGACTTTATTTTTAAAGCGAATGCTGAAGCTAAAGCACGGTTGTTGCAGACAGATGTAGTGCCAATTCTGGAAATTTTAAAATTACCTACGGACGCTAAAAAACCTTCCCGCGATAAAATACAACGGCTTTCAGGATTTAGTCTTGAAGTGATGTTACAAGCAATATGGAATACATTGCTGGAATTTGAGGCGCAGAACGGAAGAGGCGCTTTGGCGGATAGTATTCAAAAAATTGAAGTGGTGGTTGACCGATTTAGTCACGATCTTGATGCCGATTTGGAGGATGGAATAGCTGTAAAAAGTTTGGCGGCAGAGTTATTAATGGGGTGTTTGGGCGGTTTAGCTGAATTGTTAAATCAAATTGATTTACGTATGTCGAGTGATTGCGATCAGGCATTTTATTGGCGCGAGCAATGGAGTCATCTTGATCCTGTTCCTATTTTGTTAAATATGGAACAGGTAACTTATGGCACCAGTCGGGCAAGACCCAATGTATGTTTTCGGGTTGTCATCGTTGCCAATGAAGAAGTTAAAGCGTTTAAACCTCGAGTTTTTCAATGGTCGTTTGGCCCAACGCACGCTGAAAGAGTACGTTTTTTTTGTGCGCGGACGGTTCTGGATCAATGGGAACCTTTTGTCAGTAATGGCGTAAGAATGCTCCCCGCTTTTCAAATGCCCGCCGTTGTGATGACGGCGCTTTATTTTGCCTCCGATGATGACGAGGCAAATCGTCTTGTGAGTCAGGCATTGAGCCAGATGCAAATAATAAATCTGGCGGCTGACATTAACGCAAGTAATGTCGACCCATTGCTTTGGGATGATTTACGGGATCTTAGTACAGTTTATCGGAACTGGCTTCAATGCTTTATAGGTCAGGGCTACTATCATGCTATGAGTGAATGTTTTTTAGCGTTGCAAGCTGCTTACGAAAAACTCGCTAAAAGCGTTTTGAATAAAAATATTACCGGTAGCGAAGAGTTATTGCGCAGATTTTATAAGGCATTTTTGCTGGTTGATGAACGCATGAATCCTAACGATGATTATTTACGCTCAGCTGTGGCTTGGGGAGTCAGTCCACCTGTTCTGGAGTTGACTCAGGGTCGCGCCCGTTTTTTATGTGATAGTTTCCCTGAGGTTGTCGGCGAACATTTAGTGACCCGTAACGGTAAATCATTATTTAATAGGTTACTGAATTTAGTAGAAATTCATCGTCCTTTGGCGGCGTTAGTTGTTGATGACAATAAAAATTTATCGGCCAAGATAAAATCTTTGGGCTTGTTACATTATTTAGGTACGCCGCCTTCAACTGAAAAAAGTCTTGCTGTACAAACCTTACTTCGCGATGAAGAAGGTGATGACGAAGACGATATATCTGACGATATCAGGTGGACAGAAGAAAGTGACGTTGTTGTAAGGGTTTTAAGGGATTATCTTTCGCTATATCCGTTTGCCGAGGATGGTTTGCGAATTCTGGCCGTTCATGTTGAAGAGTTGGTGACAATTCTGTCTGGCGTGGATCGCTTTTTACGGGATTATTTGAAATGCAGCTCTAGTGATTGGCCGCCATTTTATTGTGAGTTGATGGTTTATTCCACTTCATCTTCACCACTTGCCGTTGAAAGTCACTTGACAACGTGGCGTGATCAACTTACTGAGGCTTATCGTGAGCATGGGCGACCAGTTATTTTGTCGGTTGCTCATCATTATGCGCCATCACAGAAAAAAATGGTGGCTCTGCTTAATAAAGAAGCACGTCTTTATGATGTTGCTTTTTTGTTTAGCTTTTTAGCAGGGGAACTGACAGGGGCGGCTGAATCAGCATTGCCTTTTCGGTATGATTTCAATGAGAGCAATATTGGTCAATTTCCTATTTGTGAGTATCCGCGACCGATTCAGGAAGGCAATAAGTTTCGTCGGCAAAGTTTGTTAAGTAATCGTCGGCTACGTATTCAAACCTATCATGCGGACTTGTCGGCTCGTTTGCGTTATCCTCAAAGTCCCGAAGATGAGCATCTGATTTTTGGTCATATAAATTATGAACCATGGCAGGACGTTGTTGAGACATTGCATAGTAAAGCGCAATGGGTGGCGTGTATTGATCCTTTTGTGGATAAACATTTACTAGCAAGTAGTGATACTAATGGTTATCGTAAAATTGTTGGCTTTACTTCTGGGTTGGGCGCTTATGGTGAGTTGAATTTGTCAATTTCGACTGAGCAAGATACTTTATCTCAACTGACTGATATGGTTAAAAACCATTTAACAGGCTTGCTACCGTTTCAACAGATTGATGATTTTGAGGCAATGGCTGTCAATGTGGTGGAAGAGGCTGAGGTGATAATTGGTCTTTCTTCGTTGCGAGCCGTTGTTGGTCAAGGGGAAAAGATACGTGAGGTAATTGGCTTTGCTGCGGTTGGGCGGTTATTGAGTTTGCCTACGGGGGTCGAAATGGTGCAACTTTTACCTATTGATTCTTTATTGCATTGGTTTGTAGGCAGTGAGGTGACTCATCGTCCTGATCTGCTGCAACTGTCTTTAGTGATGCGAGAAAATGATATACCGTTAATTCAAGCAGTGTTGATAGAGTGTAAGTTTGCACAGCAAAACTCAATTCATCTAACAAAGGCTAGGGATCAAATTCAAGATGGATTAAGCCATTTGACTCAGCTGTTCGCACCAAATCGTAGTGATATTCGTAGAGTGTGTTTTGATCGTCGCTATTGGTGGGCACAATTACAACGCTCAATTACTTCCCGTTCAATAATTTCTAAGTCAGAACAACACAGAAAGAAATTGGGAGTGGCGCTGGAACAATTAGCGGAAGGGTATTACGAAATTAATTGGCAAGCTGCTATTTTTACTTTCTGGACAGATAATCCTAGTTCAGATGTCATATTAGAAAAAATTTCATTGCCCCCCAACGTCGTATTGCCTCCGTTAGAGGTTCCCGATAATTTTGCAATTTGTCATATTGCTATGGGTTATCAGGGTGTAGTGTCACTTTTTACCGGTAAGCCCGATACTATTAAAAAAGTGGAATTACCTGTAAAGCCCATTTCAGTGAGACCTAAATTTGAGCAGTCAAATGAATCAACTCCAGCACCAACAAAATTGGATGCAGAGGTTATTAAAGAAGCTTATGTAACTATTCCTTCGATTCCAAAGCAGCTTGAATTGGATACATTAACCACAGTGCCGGTTACAGATGTGCTTGTGGTGTCTGTCATAGACGATTGCATTGTTACCCCAAATAAGCCAGAAATTAAGACATCTATTGAAGCCATTTCACCCTCTAAACCAATGTTTAGCTCTATACCTGAGCAACTTTTGATTGGTAACAAAAGCAATGGTGAGCCTGTTTATTGGCATTATGGTCATCCGCAATTGGCTAACCGACACATGTTGTTATTCGGCGCGTCTGGATCTGGAAAAACTTATGGGATTCAATGTTTATTGGCAGAAATGGCGAAGGAAGGTATGCGCTCGTTAATCATTGATTATACCGATGGATTTCTTCCACTACAGGTAGAATCGCGCTTTCGTGAGATAGCTAAACCACAAAATCATTTTGTCATAACGGATAAGCTGCCATTAAATCCATTTAGACGACAACAGCAAATTATTGATCCTTCAATGCCTGCGATTGAGGAAAATGCTTACCAAGTGGCTTCAAGAATAACCAGTATTTTTACCTCAGTATATAACACTATGGGCGACCAACAATCTTCAGCATTAGTTCGCACCTTAGAAGCTGGAATCGAAGAAGATCCAAATTTTTCTTTAAGCGGCGTATTGCTTCGTTTACGAGAAGATAGTCAGTATGGCGAATCGTTGGCTAATAAATTAGAACCATTTATTAAATCTCAACCCTTTCAAGAAGGAACGGATTCAGCTTGGGAACAAATGCTAACGTCACCTGAACAATGGGTTCATGTGTTACAGCTAAAAGGCGTGGCAAGGGAAATTCAGAAGCTAGTTACCGAATTTGCATTATGGGATTTGTACGATTACGCCTGCAATACCGGTAGTAAGAATAGACCTATTCCAGTAGTACTGGATGAAATCCAAAATTTGGATCATCGTAGCGATTCGCCTATCGATAAAATGCTGCGCGAAGGACGTAAGTTTGGATTGTCAATGATGCTGGCAACTCAGACAACGAGTCAGTTTGATCAAGAGCAGCGTGACCGCTTGTTTCAGGCTGGGCATAAACTCTTTTTCAAACCTGCGAGTACAGAAATTAATCGTTTTGCTGATCTACTCAGTGTAGCAACGACAGGTATCTCCAAAGCAGAGTGGGGTGAGCGTTTGGCAAAACTACAAAAAGGGCAATGCTGGTCACTTGGGCCGGTACTTACATCCAGTGGTGCGTTACAAGATAAGCCTATTTTAGTTTCAGTAACAGCGCTTGAAGAACGTGATTTAGGGGACTAAGGCATGAAAATTCCAAGTTTAAAGATTCTTCCTTTACCACTAAATTTTCCTCAGACTTTTTTGCCGGAACGACGATTGTTATCTCAATTATTGCCTTTTGCAAAGCGAAATGGGTGTGGCGATAAGGTTTTCATAGGTGCAGAAACGGGAATACCAACGGGTAAAAGTACCGGCAAAGTTGATCCTATGATTTATTTTGCCCATGGTATGGGTTTGATAACTATTGATAAGGAATCTGGTAGTTGGCAGCTCGGCTTAACTCCTTTGGGGTACGTGGTTTTACAGGAAGACCCTTTTTTAAGCGAGCCTCAATCACTATGGTTACTTCACTTGATGCTGTGTCGTCGTTTCATGTTGTCATCACCAGCGTCAGGTATTGCCGATGCTTGGTTTACACTATTTGCAGAGGGTGGTTTTCGTCTCGGTGGCTGTTTTAAGCAAGCTGGTTTTTTGGATTTTTTGATGGATCGGCATGGCGAAAAAAGTTATTTGAAATCACTTTCAGGTGTGGTGATACGTAGTTATCTCGAAGATAGCTGTTTAGGTCATATTGGGGTGTTACAACAAACAAAAGATGAGTCATTAGTTCGTCAGAGTGCCCCTTCTAAAAAAGAATTTTTCCCAATCTATGCGAGCTATCTCTATTTGGTATGGGATGATTTATTTTATTCAGACAATCAAATTTCTTTAGATTGTTTCTCCGAACAGAGCCGCTGTTTTTTAATTATGGGGTGGGATGAATCCATGATTGCTAACTGGCTGGATTGGATGACAGATAACGGAATTATTCAGGTGGATCGGTATACCGGAACGGCTATGCTTTTGCGCCTAAAGACCACACAACAAGTTTTAGCTGCTAGTTACAGCGAACTTATTTAATACAGATAACATAGGAAATTAATTTTATGAAAGTTGGTGATCTTGTTAGTTTTCATACTGAGAATTTTTTTGAAGGCGCGGTACAACTTCGTTGGGTAGATGAGCGTCCGACTCAAGCTGAGAAAGCAGCGGAGGCATTTGTTTTTCATGGCCCCCGCTATCATGCTGCGAGTGATGCTGAAAGTGATGGTATTGACGGCGGTTATCGACTTAAAGACAGCGTTAGTTTTGTTCGCGATCTCCTTGGTTCAATACATGCTGGATTAAAGGGTGAAGAGGTTAATCCTTATTGGTTAGTGGTCGCGGGTTACGGTTCAGGTAAATCACATTTAGCGTTAACAAGTGCGACTCTTCTTGGAGATCCGCAAGGCATCACTGCCAATAAAATAGTTTCCAATATTTCGCAAGCTGATGCCGATATTTGTAAGACTATACAAGCGGATATAGACAAGTTAATAAAACCAGTATTGGTTTTAACGTTAGACGGCATGGCAGGATTTCATCTCGGTAATGCTCTAAGTCATGCAGTAATGACTCAATTACGCCGCTATGGTGTCGATGCGGGGGCAATTCGAGCTTTGTCACCACGATTTCAAACGGCTGAGCAATTTGTCGAACGAAATTTTGCTTTTCGAGTAGAAAGCTTTGCATCTCGCCTTTCTGGATTAAGTGTTGAGGATATACGCGCTCGCTTGCGTAACAATGATGAAAGTATCTATAACGAAGTTGATGCTCTATATATAGAGGCAAACGGCACGCCAATTCCCGTAGTCGGTCAGGAATCGGCACAAGAATTAATTAATACATTATGTGATGTTTATTGTGCCGAGAACGGTGCTTTCTCGAGCGTCGTCATTATGTTTGATGAATTTGGACGATATCTCGAATACGCAGCGGAGAAGCCTCTTCTTGCTGGTGATGTGGCGCTTCAGCAAATATTTCAGGGTGTTCAAGATAATAGTTCAAAGGTGAGATTCATTGGTTTTATCCAGTATGAATTAAAAGCTTATTTAAAGAGATTTGGAAGTGCTGATCTTCGACAGTTACAACGCTACATTACTCGTTTTGACTCGGCTCAAAAGTGGTACTTATCTACAAATCTGGAGACTCTTTTTGCACATATGATTGGCAAGGAGCAATCCACTTTAACTAATGTTTGGCAAGAGAGTGATGCTGATAAGCTGTGCTATGAGAGTTGGCAAAGAATGAGCAGCGCCTTGCCTAATTACAATAGATTCCCTGTTTGGGGTGATGCAGAACGTTTTAATCGTGTCATTGCACAAGGTTGTTGGCCTCTTCATCCCTTAGCCACTTGGTTTTTAACTAGACAACGCGATGTCGTTCAATCTCGATCAGCCCTGACCTTCATCAAGGAGATGATTGAACGGATTGCTTCCGAAGCGGTATTAAAAAATGGACGCCTACGTCAGGTTAGTGCGGCAGAGTTGATACTAAGCAGCATGTTACCTGAAATGATTGCTGCTGAACGTGAGTCGGGTAGCTCAGTAGCTGAAACCTTGCAATTATTGTTAGAAAAATTTTCTACACATCTAAGTCATGAGCAGCGCTATGTGTTAGCTGGTGTTGCCATTTTAGAGAAGATGCGAGTTGGTAAACAAAGCCAAAATAATATGGATTATTTGTTGTGTGAAGCTACAGCACTTAATTCAAAGGTTTTATCCTCTTCACTACAGGCCTTAAGTCAAGAATTAGGCGCTATTGAATGGAATCGAGATCTTGGTCAGTATGAACTGATTGCTGATGCATCGACTCGAGGACAATTTCAACAATGGTTACGAAAACAACAAGGTAAACTAAATGCAAATGCTATCCGCGATTTATTCGTACGACGAGGGGCTACTGATACGGAATTAGGAAATATCGCAACAGATTTTGCCTTACGCAATGACATTTCAACGCAGGAATGGTATTTCGATGCTCAGTTTGCACATAGTCATATTCTTGAAAAGATCATTCAGCGAGTCTTTCAAGATTGGGAGCAAGCGACAACACCGACTGATGCAAAAGGCAAAGTCATTTATGCCTATATTCATCCGGATGAAGATATAAATCAAATAGAGGCAACGATAAACAAGGTATTTTCTTCTGAACTATTACGCACTAATTTCAAAACAGCACCGATATGGGTTATAGGCATATCTGATCAAGATGGCATATTAGCTGATCATATCGGTCGCCTTCATTTGTTTGATGAACAAATGAACCCAGATGATAAAGAACGTTTCCGACGATTTGTACCAGAAGAAATAGATCGCAGTCGGCAGGCACTTAAGGACGGGTCACAAGAGGCAATAAAAAGACGTTTGTTTTGGGTCTCAGGGCTTCAAGATATTCCTGAAGGACGCTTAAAACAAGTCGGTGACGCAATTTTTAGTACGGTTTATCCTAATGTATTACCTTTTCCGTTTGACGGTTTTGCGACCTCTGCGGGTGGTGGTGCAGGTGATTGCGCTCAACTGACAAGAAGTTTGATCGCTCGCCAGGTTGATGGTAATTGGGTGCAAGCTCAACCTAAGAGATTGCAAAATAGAGTTAGTTCGTTATTGGTTCGTAGTTGGCAAGTGCTTTCTTCTAATGGTAAGTTAACGGAGCCAGTTGAAAATAATGTAAAAGCCGTATTTGAATGGCTACAACAAAGTCACCAAGCTGATTCAAAGCTTACACTTTATAAATCTCTCAAAGCTCTCACTGCTCCACCCTACGGAATGAATGCGGCATCGGCAGGATTAATGCTGGGCTTAATGCTGGGAGGTGTAAGTCCGCCTCGGCGTATAGAACGCATGGGAGAGATTATTGCTTCAAG
The DNA here is from genome assembly GCA_947506155.1 of Methylococcaceae bacterium. GTDB lineage: Bacteria > Pseudomonadota > Gammaproteobacteria > Methylococcales > Methylomonadaceae > Methylobacter_A. The sequence goes on along the minus strand of CANNNV010000098.1, from coordinate 2,124 downwards.
TGATTGGGTAAATGAGGCATTTCCAGCTCACAAGGGTCGTCATTTTCTTGAAAAGTCCATACTTGAACAAAGTACCCTTAGATTTTTATCTGAAGATTCTGAAGGAAGATGGCGCAGTTTATTGAATCGTTGGGAGATGGAGAAAAACTATCAAACTATTTGTGATATCGCTAAGGAGGCCAACCAAACTAGGAAAGTTGAACCGTTGCCTGAAATATTAGAGGGTACTTATCTCTACTTACGAGACCGTGCTGAGCAAATATTATTACAAATTAAGGATGCAAAAGCTGATCTAGATCAGTGGGAACATAACATCGAAAAAGCGGAGCGCCAGAATGCTGTTGGTGAGCTTCTAAAAGTGGCAACCCTTGTGATCAAAAAAAAGCGGATGATGGAGGATGGGGGCTGTTGGCCTGAGAAATTGATTTACGATGGTGATATTTTGTTATCCATGATTCACCATATCTTATCAGGGATTCTGCATGATTGGATTCTGCGTCAAAGTTGCAATTCTACTGTTCAAGTTAGTCAGTTTCGTTATCACATGGAAAAAAATGTTGAAAGCCTTATATTGCTGGGATTTAAATCAGAAGCTCAAGTTTTGGAAGGACAAGCACAACGTAGCATCGCTCAAGTTGAAGCAAAACAAAAATTTTCGATGACACTCGATGAAAGTGAAGACTATTCGAGGCAGTCTAACCCAACAGAGTCAACACCTGTACGTGACCTACGTGATGCGATTACCAAAGGTGATGATTTAATTAAAGGTATTCAAGGTGCTCATTCAGTTCTAAAAGCTGACGAAATAAACGCTCGCATCAAGGCTATTGAGACTCGTCAAAGTCGATTACGCGAAATACTAAAGCGTCATACTAATATCCTTGGCGACTTATTCAGTTTAACTTTAGAAAATGAAACAGCCTTACGTGATACTTTAGTAAAGGCTGATCGGCTAAGAAAAATATTCATTGGCACACCTGATGAGAGTGAAGTGGCTGATATTGTTAAACTCCTAGAGCGAATCCTCAAAGATATAGCGGTATGGGAAAGTAATAATATTAGCCCTGAACGGTTGGAAGATTTGTTAAAACATCAGTCCCAACGTCAACTCAGTGAGTTAAATGAATTCTTAGAAATTAATGAAATTGAATCGCCCTGGGATGTCGGAGCAATTTACAACGCATTAGCTAGGGAACGCATTAATGCAGCACTGAAATGTTCTACAGATTGGTTAGCACCTCGAACTCAACTTACTGAACAGATTAATTCGTTAGATTTAAGTCGCTGCATTACTCTTGAAAAAGAGCTTATAGCCGCACCTGAATATTTATCTGATGATGGTCGTGAAAAGGTTAATTCTTATTTACTTGCTATTAGAGCGCGGCATACTGAATTAAGTCAACAATTAAGGCATTCAAAAATTAGTGACTGGCAAAAGCAGTTTTTTTCATTGAAAGATATACAAAAATTATCAAAATATGAAGCGGAGCAATTTTTAAAATTACTAAATAATCCACCTACAGATTTAACAATTGAAGAGAAAAAAACATTGCAACCGATCGAGACTCAAATAATCTCTCAGCTAGACCAAATAAGTGTAGATGAGATTATCAGTCGAATTGACCGTTTGCCTATTCAAATGCAACGTCAATTATTAGTGATACTTTCGGAGCGACTGGTTTAATATCATTAGGAAAATAGGGAATATAACACCAGGTGTAATTATTCAGACCCCCTCTAAAATTATTGCGATTAAGTCGTCATTCCGTCAAGGGTTCGCTATCTCATGTATTTAGGGAGGGGACTGAATAGTTACCTTATGACATTGTTTTTATAAACAACCGTTGCTTGGCAGTTTGATGTAGAAGATGCAATGTAATTGCCTGACAATTTTGGAACAGCTAAAACGTTACCCGTTAGTAACACTGAAACGATTACTACCCAATACTTCGGACAGTTTTAAGCAGCTATAGCTCCGAAGTTACAAAGCTCCTCGTAAAGCGGAGATGATTTAATCAAACTCAAGTCCAATGCAAAGCTTGAAGAAATGCGTTCAATCATTAACCTATTGAAAAACCTATGCTTCCAACTAGAAACAGAAATAGGTTTTCGCTGTGCTGACAG
>CANNNV010000097.1 GCA_947506155.1 Methylococcaceae bacterium | reverse complement strand
AATATTTTTCGTCAACTTGGTCTTAATTTGCTAAAAAAGGAGCCGTCTAAAATGAGTATTAAGAAAAAACGCTTTGAAGCGGCATTGAACGATAAATTCAGGGAGAACCTGGTTTTCCTTGCCTGAAATTTATATGCGGTTGCCCTGCCACGACTTGGCTTTACGAAAAATGACAATTTATAAACGGTACAGGGAGCAATAGTCATGACTGATTTTATTACCAAAGATACTGTAAAAACCCGTTACTGGCATGCGCTGGACAATGGCCAGGTGCAATGCGATCTCTGTCCCCGATATTGCAAAATGCATAAAGACCAGCGCGGACTTTGTTTTGTCAGACAAAATCTGGACGATCAGATTGTGATGACCAGTTATGGTCGCTCTAGCGGCTTTGCGATTGATCCTATTGAGAAAAAGCCACTGAACCATTTTTTACCCGGCAGTCCCGTGTTTTCTTTCGGCACTGCTGGTTGCAATTTAGCCTGCAAGTTCTGTCAAAATTGGGATATCAGCAAGTCTAGGGAAATGGATACCCTGATGAGTAAAGCCTCGCCCAATGCGATTGCACAGGCGGCAAAAGATTACGGCTGCGACAGCGTTGCGTATACCTATAACGATCCGGTCGTTTTTCATGAATATGCAATTGATACCGCCCAGGCTTGCCGGAGTTTGGGCATAAAGTCGGTGGCGGTATCCGCCGGGTATGTTTGCGATCAACCTAGAGCCGAATTTTATCAATGGATGGATGCCGCCAATATTGATTTAAAAGCCTTTACTGAGCGTTTTTATCACAAAATTACGGGGGGGCATCTGGAACCGGTATTGGAGACCTTGAAATATATCAAACATGAAACGGCGGTATGGCTGGAACTGACCACCTTGATTATTCCGGGCGAGAACGATTCCGAGGCAGAACTCAACGCAATGACTCAGTGGGTGGTCGAACAACTGGGACCTGATGTGCCGATGCATTTTACCGCATTTCACCCCGACTGGAAGATGCAGGATAAGCCGCCTACGCCGCTTTCATCCTTATTGCAGGCGAGACAAATCGCCATAAAAAATGGCGTGCGTTATGCCTATGTGGGCAATGTGCATGACAAGTCAGCAGAGAGCACTTATTGTCATGGGTGCAAAAAACTACTGGTAGGCCGTGATTGGTACGAATTGTCAGAATGGAACCTGGATGCCTCTGGATTGTGCAGATTTTGTGGCACAGGTTGCCCCGGAGTATTTAAGGCCAAGCCTGGAACCTGGGGTGCTAAGCGACAAGCGGTGGTTATGAGATGACCAAAATCAAGAACTGATTTGAGCTTATGTTTCTTTGTAGAAACAAGTTTTGCTACACACATATTCCAGAAAACTACGATCGAAACATAAACAAATATCTCTTGAGGATAATAAAGCGCCACAGATTAAATGTAAGATATATTTACTAGAGTACATGAATACCTTATTAGCCTAAACCTTCTTGGAGTTAACCATGCCCAACCAGCGCTTTGTTACTAGCAATCCCAATACTTCAGCTACTAATGTCTCTATATTAGGAATCACAAAAGAAGACTTTATCGATGCCTTTAAATGGTATTACGTTCACTTATTGGGCAGGGAGGAAAACTTTCATACTTCACCTTTTTACGCCTGTGAAGCGCTGTCTATGTCAATTCGTGATCGGCTGATGGAACGCTGGAAAACTACCAATAAAACCTATGTCAAAATGGAAAGTAGGCAAGTGTTTTATCTTTCGATGGAATTTTTGATGGGTAGAACGTTGAGCAATGCGATGCTTAATCTGGGCATAATTGATGAGGCCACTCAAGCTATGCATGACTTGGGTATTGAAATCGAAGAACTGCTCGACCGCGAACAGGATGCTGGCTTGGGTAATGGCGGTCTGGGCCGATTGGCCGCTTGTTTTATCGACAGTTGCGCAACACTACAATTACCGGTCACAGGTTACGGTTTACGTTATGAATATGGCATGTTTACCCAAGTCATAGTCAATGGCGAACAGGTCGAAAAGCCTGACCACTGGCTGCGTCAAGGCAATGTTTGGGAAATTGAGCGACGAGAATATTCGTTGCGTATTAAGCTGGGCGGCCATACCGAAGTACAGGAAAATGAACAAGGTGAGCATCGGATATGCTGGATCAGTACGCAGGATGTGTTGGCTGTACCCTTTGACACACCGATACCGGGATTTAAAAACAATACTGTTAATACCTTGAGGTTGTGGAAAGCGGTAGCTACCGAAGAGTTCAATCTGGATGAATTTAATGCGGGTGATTATGCCGAGTCAGTGGCCTCAAAAGTGAAAGCAGAACACATTACCATGGTGCTATATCCCAATGACGCTAATGAAAACGGCAAGGAATTGAGATTGCGCCAGCAGTATTTTCTGGCTTCTGCCAGCTTACAGGATGTTATTGGTCATTGGACACAGCAACATGGTAATGAGTTTGGCAACTTTGCTAAAAAAAGCTGTTTTCAGTTAAATGACACTCATCCAAGTATCGCCATTGCCGAACTGATGCGTTTATTAATGGATGTGCATGGCCTGTCATGGGCTGCTGCCCGTGAAATTACTCAGGAAACCATGGCGTATACCAATCATACGCTGCTGCCTGAAGCGTTGGAAAAATGGCCGGTGAGCCTGATGCAGCGATTATTGCCCCGACTAATGGAGATTATTTTTGAAATAAATGCCTGTTTTATGTCGGAAGTGGCTGCACGTTGGCCGGGCGATATCGACAGGCTTAATAGAATGTCCATCATAGAGGAAGGTGATCAGCAACAGGTGCGAATGGCTTACCTGGCCATCGTGGGCAGTTTTTCGGTTAATGGGGTAGCACAATTACATTCCCAGTTATTACAACAGGGCTTGTTTCGTGATTTTTATGAATTATGGCCGGATAAATTTAACAATAAAACCAATGGAGTAACCTCGCGACGCTGGCTGGCCTCTTGTAACCCTGAATTGGCGGCGTTGATAACGGACACTATCGGTGATGGCTGGATAACCAATTTGGTTGAATTAAAAAAACTGGAACTTTTTGCAGAAGATACAGGTTTTCGAAATCGCTGGTACTCGATAAAACAGCGTGCCAAACAACGCTTTATTGCACATAAAAAACAACAGCAAGATATTGATTTGAATCCTGAGGCATTATTTGATATACAGGTTAAACGTATCCATGAATACAAGCGGCAAATTTTGAATGTGCTGCATGTGATTCATCTTTATGATTGCATTAAACGTGGTGACACTCTAAATTGGGTGGCACGTTGCGTCCTAATTGGCGGCAAGGCTGCTCCCGGTTATGTGATGGCAAAAAAAACCATTAAGCTGATTAGTAATGTTTCCCAGGTCATTAACTCGGATCCTGATATCGGTGACAAACTAGGTCTATTTTTTCTACCCGATTATCGGGTTTCAGGAATGGAAATGATCTGCCCTGCGGCCGATCTTTCTGAGCAGATTTCTACGGCCGGAAAAGAGGCTTCCGGTACCGGAAATATGAAGATGATGATGAATGGTGCAATAACCATCGGGACACTCGATGGCGCAAATATTGAAATTAGGGAAGAAGTAGGCGATGAAAACTTTTTCCTGTTTGGACTGACCGAAGATCAGATTGAGGCAAGACGTGGACGCTATGACCCTGAGGCCATCATAGCTCTAGATGATGATTTACAAAGGGTTATGCAGCTTTTGGAAAGCGGGCATTTTAATCAATTTGAACCGAGAATTTTTGATGATCTTATTGCCGCCATTAAAAGCAAAGATGACCCGTGGATGACTATTGCAGATTTTAGAAGCTATATCAATGCTCAAAAACGGGTAGAAGCCGCCTATCGGGATAAAAATCACTGGGTCAAAATGAGCATCTTAAATTGTGCAAACAGCGGAAAATTCTCTACCGACAGAACCATCAACGACTACAACAGCGGCATTTGGAAACTGGAAGCTGTGCCCGTACAATATCCGCCAGAAATCTATACAAAAAACCCGAGGCCATCATGAACCCAGACAGCAGCACGATTAAAAGACGCTATGACCGAATCGCCCCGTATTTTGAGGGTATTGAAGCGGTCATGGAAGGGCTGTTCTTTAAAAATTGGCGAAAAAAATGCTGGGACCAGGTTGGAGGTCATCATATTCTCGAAGTGGGTGTTGGGACGGGTAAGAATTTTGACTATTATCCCAAGAATGCCAAAGTTACTGCGATCGATTTCAGCGAACAAATGCTAAAACAGGCGATACAAAAAAGGGACAGAAAAGCGATTGCTGTTGACTTGGAACTGATGGATATTCAGTCTTTATGTTTTGCCGATAACAGTTTTGATACGGTTATCGGCTGCTTTGTTTTTTGTTCGGTACCCTTGCCGATAAAGGGTTTGAAGGAATTATATCGAGTGTGCAAGCCAGGAGGCCAAGTGTTATTGTTGGAACATGTGTTGAGTTCTAACCCTATAATGGCTGCTATTATGAACCTAGTTAATCCTGTGGTTGTAACGCTGGTTGGGGCAAATATTAACCGAAATACGGTTAAAAATGTTAAGGCCTGTGGGTTTAAATCAGTATGTGTAGATCCGCGTAGCAGTGATATTATTAAATTGATTGAGGCTAGAAAATAGCCGATAGGACGTTCGAAAAAAACTTTTAACCAGCTAGTCGTTGAATTGGGTAAAATAGAATGAATTTTTGGACTAGTTATTTACGTGAAACTACAATTAGAAAATCGGGTACAAACCCCAATTCCGACCAAGCACGGTGAGTTTACCCTGCATTACTACAGCAATACGCTTGATGACAAGGAACATATCGCACTAGTTAAGGGCACGGTTGCGGATCAAGAGTTGGTGCCGGTACGGATACATTCCGAATGCTTTACCGGTGACGTCTTGGGTTCTAGACGTTGCGATTGCGGCGAACAGTTGGATATGGCGCTACAGATTATCGATAAGGCTGGATTCGGTGTGTTGATTTATTTGCGTCAGGAAGGACGCGGCATTGGTTTATTGAAAAAACTTCAGGCTTATAACTTGCAGGATCAAGGTATGGACACGGTTGACGCAAACATTCATCTGGGTCATCTTGCCGATGAAAGAGAATACAGTGTTGCTGCGTTAATTCTGGAAGATCTGAAAATAAAGTCTGTCGAATTAATTACCAATAATCCCAAGAAAATAGAAGGCTTAAAAAAACTCGGCATTAATGTCGCAGGCCGTATTCCGGTTGAAGCCGTGGCTCACGCTGACAATGTTGGTTATTTAAAAACCAAGGCAAAAAAAATGGCACATATGCTATTTGAAGCCAAAAAAAGTAGCAAGGATTAATTGCTAGTCAAATTTTCCATAGCGCAGCAAAATGACCGGGAATAATAACAAGTTCAGCAGCGTTGAAGAGCCTAGTCCGCCGATGATAATCGCTGCCATTGGTCCCATAATTTCACGTCCCGGATTATCGCTATTGAATGCAATCGGGAACATCGCCAGCGCGGTGACCAGCGCCGTCATCAGGATCGATGGCAAGCGTTCCTGGGCACCCAATATTGCGGTATCTAGATTCCATGCCTTGCCCTCTACCTCAACCAGATAGCGATAATGCGACAACAGCATGATGCTGTTGCGTACGGTAATGCCAAACAGCGTCACAAAACCGACGACTGATCCTACCGACAAAGTCGCCCCAGTCAACACCACGGCGGCGACTCCGCCGATCAGCGCAAAAGGCAGATTTGCCAGCGTCAGCAATACATGACGGATACTGCCGATTGCGATATAAATAAGCATCAGCACCCCGGCACCGGCTAGCAGCGCATGCAGGATTAATGATTTTCGTGCGTCTGCTTGTTCAATGGCTGCGCCAGTAAACTCTGGATAGCTGTCTGCCGTGAAAGCAATATCTGTTAATGTCCTCGTTTTAAGTTCCGCGATAAAATCATCTAGGTCCCGGTTGATCACATTGCCGGTGATGGTTTGTCTACGCTGCGAACCCTGATGAAGAATGTTGTAGCGACTGGCCGTATGCTTAATTTCAGCGACCTGCTCCAGTTTAATTAGCGTGCCGTCCTGAGTTCTGATCGGCAGTTTAGCGATTGATCCGGGTTGCTGTCTTAGCTCCGGCGTCAAGGTCACCGCAACATTGTAAATCCTATTGTCCTGAATATTTTTTCCGATTACTCGGGTTTCATAAGCCGCCTGCAAGGTATCGACAATCTGGGCGGGCAACACGCCCCAAAAATTCAACTGATCCAAATCAAGATTAATTTGTAGCAATGGCGTGCCGGGCGGCGAGCGCAACTGCACATCGGTAGCACCCGAAATGTCACGCATAATGCCAGCGATTTTCTGGGCCTGCACATCAAGCTGATTTAAGTCATTGCCATAAATATTCACTACTACCGGCGAAGTGTAACCGGAAATGGTTTCATCGATCCGTTCCGTTAAAAAAGTATTCGCTTCAAATAAAATGCCGGGAAAATCAGCCAAAATACTCCGCAGCCTGTCTTTGATCTGCTGTTGGGCAGCGCTGGACATAGCCTCCAGGCGCACTTCATACTCGCTATAATGGCTACCATAGGTATCGGCTCCCCGCTCGGCTCGACCTGCCCATTGCGACACCGATTCTATCCCGGGTTGCGCCATAAACTGCTCGGTCAGTTTACTGCCGATTCTTATCGACTCCTGCAATGAAGTGCCGGGGATGCTGCTGGTATGAATAATGTAATGGCCTTCCCGCAGTTCGGGCAGGAATTTACTATCGAGGCTGAAAAAGGCCAGCAAACCTGACAGACAAACCAGTAGACTGACAATAATAACCGGTTTGAAATGTCTGGCGACCATGCTTAACAACGCCTTGTAGAGCGGTTTGATCCGCCTGATCAACGGCGGATCGTCGTTGGCGATTCGCGCATTGCCTAGCAACGCATAACACAGCGCCGGGGTTAAGGTCAGCGCCACCAGCAACGACATTAAAATCGCCAGAATATAGGAATAGCCCAGCGGCGCAAACAAGCGTCCGGCTACGCCGTTCAAGGTTAACAACGGCACAAACACCAGTGCAACGATAAAGCTGGCGTAAACCACCGAGCTGCGCACCTCCAGCGAGGCGCTATAAACCACGCTGGCTACCGGCAGTGGCTGGGCCAGCAAACGATTTTCACGCAAGCGCCGGAAAATATTTTCGGTATCGATAATGGCATCATCAACCACTTCGCCCAAAGCGATAGCCAGTCCGCCCAGTACCATGATGTTGAGATTAACGCCGGTTTCCAATAGCACGATAACCGCGCCGATCAACGATACCGGAATAGCCAAGGCAGAAATAAATGCGGTGCGAAAATTAAATAAAAACAGATACAAAATAATCACTACGAACAAACCGCCGACCAGCAAATGCCCTGATAAATTAGACAATGACGTTTCTATATAATCGGCGGGGCGGAATAAATGCGAGTAAAACGTAATGCCCTGCTTATTAAACAACGGCTCGAACTCTTTTAAGGTCTGTTCTACTTGTTTTGACACCGACAAAGTATTGGCTCCGTATTGACCTAACACCATCATCACGATGCCGGGTTTGCCCATGATTTGCGCTGCACCGATCGGTGGTTCCGGCGCATAGGCTATCCTAGTGACTTCGGCCAGGCTAACGCTGCGCCCCTGATTGCGCTGGACCAGTATTTTGCCAAATTGTTCCGGAGTCGACGGTTGCCCTGTAAGCTGCAAGGTAAAACGCTGGTTGTTGTTTTCGATAAAACCGCCACCCTGAATGTTGCCGGCCTTGGCCGCCGCCTGAATAACGTCCTCTAGCGTTAGGTTAAAGCGGTGCAGCTGCACAGGATCAACCTGAATTTGCAATTGCTGTATATCACCGCCGAACACATTGACATCGGCAACTCCAGGCACAGCACGCAAGCGCGGCACAATGGTCCAGTCCACCAGACTGCGCAAGGCCATCAAATTTGGCTGATCGTCTTTGCTTAAACCTATGGTTAATACTGTTGCAGAAGATGACGACAGCGGAATTACAACCGGCGTAAATCGTCCCGACAAGCTGGCAATCCGTTCGCTGATCAATTGACGATTACGGTACACATCGCTGTTTTCGACAAAGGTCGCGATAATAATCGATAAGCCCTGGATGGATTCAGAACGTACCGATTTCATGCCGATCAAGCCGCTGATGGCTGTTTCGATTTGCTGGGTTACCAGCACCTCAACTTGTTCGGAAGCAAGACCCGGCGCTTCGGTCTGAATGATGACTTGTTTGGGAGAGAATTCGGGGAAAATATCCAGCCCAGCCGTCGCAAAGCGATAGCTGCCGTACAGCAGGATCAGTAGCGCAAGCGCAATAACGATACCGTGAAAACGAATGGAAAAACGGACGAGGGTGGCTAGCATGAATTAGTTAACATCACCCGTGAAACATATCGATTAATCTACCAGATGTTTATGCGCTCAAGCGGCTTTAGTTTAATTGCTAAGCTCGATCACCAGTACATCAATGCCATGCTCTCTCAAGCGGTTTCGAAGCGTACTGGCGCTGGCCATTTGTGCATAAGGCCCCATTTTGACTCGATTCCAGACCACATTGCCAACTTTTGCTCGCTCAACTTTAGATTCAATTCCCATTAAAGCCAGTTTGGCTCTCAAGCTGTCGGCATCTTTAAACTCCCTAAACGATCCTGCTTGCAAAATATAACGGGAGGTTTTGGCTTGACCTACTCGCTCTTCGCGGGCGCGGATGTTGATTTCATGATCCGGGACGATGACTTCTTTTTCAGGCAAAATGGTATAAAAATCAAATTGAGGCAGCACCGGCTCGATTTTTTTTTCCTGTTTAGGTGTTTCAGTTTCAACCGGACTGGAGACATGATTTTTTGACGTATCCAATTGGGTGGTTGGTGCGATTTTTTGCGGAACTGCCTGTTTCGATCCTGTACTGCTCAAATAAACCAAAAAGACTACAAACGAAATAATTAATGCTGTAATTAGCATCCATCGCCACAGACTGACACTTTTTGGGGCTTGTCTGTATGACGACACAGTACTTTTATTCTGTGTCTGGTGTTTATAGTCTTTAGCCATTACATTGCTTCAGGTGTGTTGATATTCAGCAAGTTCAAACCATTAGCCAATACCTGTTTTACAGCGCAAATTAGATTAAGTCTTGCATTGCGGATATTGGCATCGTCAACCAGAAATTGATGAGCGTTGTAATAAGTATGAAATTCATTGGCCAGTTCACGCAGATATTGTATCAGCTGATGGGGTTCGTATTGCAACGCGGCTCGTTCCAGCATTTCAGGATAACGCGTCAGCGTTACCAGTAGACTGGTTTCGTGCTCTTCGGTCAATAGCGCCAACTTGTCCATGCCTAGCAGCAAATTTCTTTCCCAGCCTTTTTCATCTAATTGCCGCAACACGCTGCATACTCTGGCATAAGCATATTGCACATAAAATACTGGATTTTCGTTGGATTTAGACGTCGCCAGTTTCAAGTCAAACTCCATGTGCTGCTCTGATCTACGCATTACATAAAAGAAACGCGCTGCATCTTTGCCGACTTCATTGCGTAATTGCCGCAAGGTCACAAACTCGCCGGAGCGAGTTGACATCGATACCTTTTCTTCACCGCGATACAGCGTCGCAAACTGCACTAGTAATACTTTTAGCTTGGACTCATCGGCGCCTAAAGCTGTCATAGCCGCCCTGACTCGGGGAATGTAGCCATGATGGTCAGCGCCCCAAATATCGATGATCTGGTCAAAACCGCGATCCAGCTTGTTCATGTGGTAGGCAATATCGGACGCAAAATAAGTGGATTGGCCGTTCTCGCGAACCACTACCCTATCTTTTTCGTCACCCAATTTAGCACAAGCAAACCAGGTCGCGCCATCTTGCTGGTACAAATGACCGGCAACGCGCAAACGCTCTAGTGCTTTTTCCACTGAACCATCGTCCATCAACTGGCGCTCTGAAAACCATTGCTGATAGTCCACGCCAAACTCACTTAAGTCTATCTTGATGTCTTCGAGAATATTGTTCAGGCCTATTTGAAAAAAGTCCTGATAGGATGCAGCCCCTAACAAGGTTTTAGCGCGTGCTATCAGCGCATCGATATGTATTTCTTTATCGCCACCCTCGGGTTCATCAAGTGGTATGTCTTCTAACACTAGATCTACAGGCCGGCGATATTCATTAGCAGCATTTTTGTGAATCTCGCCTGCGATTTCGCGTACATAGTCGCCGCGATAACCATTGCTCGGAAAATGCACAACTTCGCCGCATTCTTCCAAGTATCTGAGCCAAATACTGGTGGCGAGTATATCCATCTGCCGGCCAGCGTCATTGACATAATATTCGCGATGTACCTCAAAACCGACTGCCTGTAACAAGTCAGCGACCGCAGAACCGTAGGCGGCTCCCCGACCATGACCAACATGCAAAGGGCCAGTAGGATTGGCAGACACAAATTCGACTTGAACTTTTTTACCTGCGCCGAGCTTACTCAAGCCAAATTCGCGACCTTGGTCGTGAATTTGGTTGATAATTTGAAATTGGGCGGAAGAATCGATAAAAAAATTGATAAAGCCCGGGCCTGCCAATTCAACTTTAATGATCGTCGCATCCTGAGGCAACGCAGCAATCAGTTTTTCCGCTAGCTCACGCGGATTAGTTTTGGCCGGTTTTGCCAGTATCAATGCGAGATTTGATGCAAAATCGCCATGTTGTGCATCACGGGTGCGGTCTATAGTAATATTCGGGGTTATTTCCTGAGCGATAATTCCGTCTGCTTTAAGTGTTGCGACGGCTTGCAGGATAAGTTCCTCTATCTTTCTTTTCATCAATTTTTGCGCGAGATACCCCATCCTTTAGGTCGGGGAGGGATAGCGCGTCGGCAATAAGCCGACCACAACTCACACATTTCCTATTGTGTTTGCTATCTTGGATTGAATAGGTGCTTGTCTTTCCAAGCGGCCAACCCGTGAGGGTATCCCCGTAAGGGGCTAGTAACGCTGCGGTTTCCCGCAATCTCCCTTCGACAATGATTACAACCGGCTCTCACTGTTACCAGTGACGAAAAGAACCTTCGGGGCTTTACCTTTCCCCAGCGTGATCCGATCCTT
>CANNNV010000096.1 GCA_947506155.1 Methylococcaceae bacterium | reverse complement strand
TTTTGGTGGGATAAACCATCACAGTGTGAGTCCGCTAAACGTTCTGCAGTTACGCATTTTGGCATTACTGGGTTCCTCTTCTGCAATTTATCAAGGGCTGGCGGTTAAATCTGGGGAAGTAGGCAGAAAAATCGGCGAACCGTGAGCTTATTCGCATTTATGGTGACGATAGCTTTAATGACTTGGCATTGGGCGGTTACCGGGCATATTATTCGCAATGCGCTGGGACAAACCTGGACTTTTAGTTTAGGCTTAGCCTTTTTATTCATAATGGGTTCTTATCAGGTGATGGCTTTATTAACTTAGGAAAAAATCATGGAAAGCTATAAACATATATTACTCGCAGCCGACTTTTCCGATCACGGTGTAGCGGTTGCCACTAGAGCGAAAGATTTGGCCGATAAATATCAGGCAAAGCTGAGTATTGTGCATGTGATGGATAATTTGCTGATTACCGATGCGGCCTATGGTTCGACGATTCCTTTTGATCTCGATTTAACCGCTGAACTCATGGCGGCAGCAAAAAACAGATTAGCCAAGCTGGCGGATAAATTGGCTATTGCTGATGACTGTCGATGGATAGAAACGGGCAGCCCTAAACTCGAAATAATCAGGGTTGCTGAAGAAAACAAGATTGATTTAATCGTAGTCGGGTCGCATGGCCGGCATGGCTTTGCACTGTTGCTGGGTTCGACCGCAAACGGCATACTACATCATGCCCAGTGTGATGTTTTGGCGGTACGTTTGTATGATAAGTGAGTAATAGAGACACAAGGGCGCGCCAATAATGGGATGTCCTTTTTTAAGAAGGTAGATGAAAAATGATTGGACAGATTGAAAGTTATGATCCCGATGCTCAAGCCGGCGTCATAAAAAGTGAGGGATCGTTATTTACGTTCCATTTAGACGATAATTGGGTCGCGGATGTTCCGCCAGATGAAGGCGATGATGTTAACTTTGAGGCGCAAGGAACAATTGCCAACAATATTAACTTAGTGGGCGCTTATTTGAAGCCGCCTGAAGCCGTTAAATACAAATATCTAGCTGCTGGACTAGCGTTGTTGCTAGGTTGGTCAGGTGCGCATCGATTTTATCTGGGGTTTTATCGACTGGCATTTGCCCAGCTAACCTTAACAGTGATACTTTACGTAACCGGACTGCCCGGATTTGCAATGCTCTGGGCTTTTGTTGAAAGCATTTTACTGTTTGGCGGACAAATCAATAAAGATGCCAAAGGAAGGCCTTTAAAATAACGCTAAAGAATAAGTACAAATTAACTTGAGCATCTTATTCTCCTCACCCCAACCCTCTCCAGCAGGAGAGGGAGCAAGTTGCCTAAGTTATTGAATGCACGTTCTTAAAAAGGCTTAAACAAAAAAAAGCCCTGGTGATCACTCACCAGGGCTTTTTTTAAATCAATTTATCCCTTATTTAGGATAAACATTGGCGGCAGTTAAGCCTTTTGGACCTGATTCGATGTCAAAAGTGACCGTATCGCCTTCAGTCAAAGTCTTGAAGCCATCGCCTTGAATAACTGAATGATGTACGAAAACATCTTCGCCGCCATCAGCCGGTGCAATAAAACCAAAACCTTTCGTGTTGTTAAACCACTTTACAGTGCCTGTTGCCATTTTGAAACTCCTAAAATAAATACTTACGGTTAACACAGAACTACAACATTGATAACCGGACAACCTAATACTAGGAATCCCTTAACTCAACATCTGTTTTCTGACGCGGTATATTGTACTGTTTTTCTGGTGATATTGTCATCAGCAGATTTGTTAAAAGCACAAATGTCGGCTAAAAAACAGCACATCCAGCTTATTGACTGGTCAGTCTCGCCAACATATCCAAATCATGGTTACGCTGTTCCACTCGTCGCTGATAGCTGTCCTGATTTTTGCTGCAGACCAAATTGTGAGGACTGCCGACACGTAGAGTCTTACAGCTTACATCGCAGCGATGACGCTGGATTAAAGATTGGATATGTTTCCTCCTCGCTTCAGCTGCTTTAAATGACCATTTTGATTGCTCAGGATCATCCAGAAATACACGTAACTCAGCGCAATCCTTACAAGCGCAGCTAATCTCGCTATCACGTCGCCAATCAGCAGGCGGCTCTAAAATTTCGGCAATCCGCGCCTGCAAATGTTTTTTTACCGCATTACGCAAACGCTCTACAACTAGCAATTCACGGCTATTTACCGTTTCAGTCAGCTGCAATGCGACAGGCACCAGAATTTTATCCATCGCGTAAATGTCAGGCCAAGCGAGAAAATAATCCAGCACATTTTCAGCTAAAGCCGTATCGATAGCACTAAAGCCGATCAAAACATCTGCCACTAAATTGATGCTTACCGTTATTCTGGATCGTTCCCAGGGTTGCTGTAAGGGAAAACGCTCCGGATCACCGGGCAACACCATGAACAAGGTATGAGCTATAGTGCTTAGATCCTGAGCGAGGCCGATTTTAGTTTTGCTAAGACCCGCCAACAAGGCAGCACAAGCTTCCTGGGCAGTGATCGCGCTTATACTAATGGCCTGTTCTGTCCAGCTCACCACCTCTGACCACGGTAACAGTGCTGCAGATTGCACCAGGGCGATACTGTACGCCTTGTTGTAGAAACCCTTTTTAGCAACCAGAGACCAAAAGCGGCCGAGCAGTTCAGTGTCACGCAAGCGGCATAAGTCATCTAAAAAATCATGAATAGCGCTGTCGTGTACGTAAAAATTTCGGCTACCCAGAGATTCAGGTAGCCAGTCGCGCAGCATGTAACCGGCCAAGGTATGCGCTTCATGCCATAGGCTTGAATTCTGGTCACTTTCCCAGCGTTGACAAAAATCTTTCAGCACCGGCAACGTTAGCTCAAGTCCCGCCTGATTAATAATCGCTAGATAGTGATCTCGCGGCCAGAGGACTAAAGCCGCACAGCGATAAGTACGCTCAAAAGACGCGCCTTCATTACCGGTGGCTTCACTAAATTCAACGTCATCAGTCTCGATGTCTTCGAAAGCCTCGGGTGGGCAAAATTCACCCTCGCTAAAGGGCAATATCGGTAAATTAGACGTCTGACCATCAAGTCTACGCCATTCGGAAACCGTTTCGGTACGATCGTAGACTTCGTCAATTTCAAAATCATCGTCATCCCAGCGAGAACTCCTTCCTGCGTATTCCGCACTGCCGCTTTCTTCAATAGAAATCAATGCCAAATGAATTTCACAATCGGCCTGTTCAGCGGCTGCGACCAACACCTCGGCTATTGCCGCATCAGCATTTTTTAACGCATCAAAAGCCAATTCGGCTGGTGTATACGCATGTTCCAGCAAATAAATCAGTTTTTTGGGTAGCTGTTCGTCGGTACCGGCACTGAGTTCGCTAGCCCAGTTACGGAGCAAGCTGGTTACTTCTTCTTGTTCTCGTCGGTAATCCGGTGGCCTGGGCAGCGGCATTTTTTTATCAGTGCGCAACAGGTTATAAATCAAAGTTAATCGGCAGCCCTCGGTGATGGGCAAGACTTCATGTACACAGTCGGCGTAAAAAGCCGCAAAAGCAACTTCAGAAGGATCATCGCAACGCAGATCCAGCTTGACCTCTTGTTGCTGATGTTTTATAGCTAATTCACCCCCGCTGTATAGCGAAGGCAATACAATGACCAAGGTAGCAAACATGCCGGGGGCTTTTTCAGTGTCGCGATGACTGATGAAAAAGCTGCCCGCATCGTAGACTAATAATTTATATAATTCGGCGCTGACGTCACCGCTGACACCTAAACCCTGGGCAGCACGACTGACAATCTGATCAAGATTTTTCTGCCAATGCTTGCCGCTGAGTGTGACCCGTTTGGCGTCAATTTGCCAGGTACGCCGTACCTCGGTATCAACAAGCGTTTCAAGCCCACGGCCATATGGCGCATGCTCAGCGATGGTAACCAGTTGCTCGGCCTGTATCGGCAGTAATGGCAACGCAATTTGGCCCACACCTTCAACTTCCAGGCGAGGTGGAAAAATTTCGAGTTGGCCCGTAGCGTAGAAGTCACCAGGCTGCTCGACATGTTGCAGGATATTGAACAACTGATTAGATATAGAAGACATAGTGCCCTTGAGATAGCTGAAAAAAAAATTCTTATTGAGTATCAGACGTACGTTTAATTTTTATTCCCGAAACTACTTCTCTTCCTGCTGCTCAAGCCTATCCAGCTCAGCATCATCCAACTTGGGTGCAAAAAGCCTGGAACATAGCAAGCCCAGCTCGAACAATAACCACATCGGTACCGCTAACAAAGTTTGCGAAATTGCATCCGGAGGCGTTAACACGGCGCCGACAATAAACGCACCGACGATCACATAAGGACGCTTGTCGGCAAGCTGAGCCGAAGTTACCAGCCCGGTCCAAACCAGGACAATGGTGAATATCGGCACTTCAAAACAAACACCAAAGGCAAAAAACAACGCTAGAACAAAATCCAGATATTTGGCAATATCGGTCATAACCGCTACGCCTTCGGGTGCTGCGGCCGCCAGAAAACCAAACACCAACGGAAAAACCACGAAATAAGCAAAAGCTACGCCCAAATAAAACAACAAGGTGCTGGCTATCAGCAATGGCAAAATCATGCGCCGTTCCCGCTTATACAGGCCGGGCGCTACAAAGGCCCAGAACTGGTACAAAATAACCGGGACAGAAATAAAAACGGAAAGCACCAGCACCAGTTTAAATGGCGTAAAAAACGGAGAGGCGACATCAATAGCAATCATGGTGCTATTTTTCGGCAAATGCTGCATCAGGGGGCCAGCCAAAAAGCTGTAGATTTGATTGGCATAGGCTGCCAGTGCCAAAAACACAAGCAATACCGATAAAACCATGCGCAACAGTCGGTCGCGCAATTCTATCAGGTGACTGATAAACGGTTGCTCGCCGCTAGAATTACTTGAGCTCATGCGGTTCGGTACTATCGGCTAGCGTGGCTTTAAGCGTGTTAGAGGTTTCATCGAGAATTTGCTGAGCTTCCTCTAAGCCAGATTGCTCTTTAAATAGCTGCCGCAATTCCTCAGCTTGCAGCTCCAGCTTGATTTCTTCCTTGACCGAGGCCACCATGCCGCGCGTTTTACCCAGCCAGAATCCCGCAAGCCTAGCCACCTTGGGCAACCGTTCAGGCCCGATCACCAATAAGCTGACTAGAGCGATTAAACAAAGTTCCGAGAAGCCTACGTCAAACATGAGCTAATCTTTCTCGGTTTTTTTGAAAGTCACTTCGCCTTCAATGGCCTCGCCCTTATCTTCAGAGGGTTTTCCTTCTTCACCTTCCTTGAGCGCAGAACGAAAACCTTTAATGGCGCCACCCAGATCGGTGCCTAAATTGCGCAAACGCTTGGTGCCAAAAACAACAATGACGATGGCTAATACAACTAATAAGTGAGTAACGCTAAGACCCATTTTGAACTCCGGTTAAGAACTGCTTTATTTGTTACGTTGCGCTTTTTCTTCAAGACCCGACAAGCCAAATCGACGCTGCAACTCCTGCAACACATCATTCGGCCCCAGGCCTTGATCGGCGAGCAACACCAGGCAATGAAACCATAAATCGGCAGTTTCATAAATAATTTGTTGTTTATCGCCGTCTTTAGCGGCGATCACGGTTTCGGTCGCTTCTTCACCGATTTTTTTCAGTATGCTGTTCAAGCCTTTGGCATACAGACTCGCGACATAAGATTTATCAGCTGGTTCCTGTTTACGCTGTTCCAGAATGACAGCCAGTTGTTCTAATACATTATTCATGATTTTCCATAAATGGCGGCTGGATCTTTCAAAACCGGCTCAATGACTTGCCATTGACCGTCAACCAGGGTGCGGTAAAAACAACTTTGACGACCGGTATGGCAGGCTATGCCGCCTTCTTGTTCAATTTTTAGCAAAATAACATCTTCATCGCAATCCAGGGATAACTCGAGAACTTTTTGCCGGTGGCCGGATTCTTCACCCTTGCGCCATAGGCGGTTTCGGGACCTCGACCAGTAAACCGCATAACCTTCTGCAACCGTTAACGCTAAAGACTCAGGATTCATCCAGGCGAACATCAATACTTTTCCCGTTTCTACCTGTTGCGCGATAACCGGTACCAAGCCGTCTTCGGTCCAGCGAACTTCATTCAGCCAGGCGTTCATAGCCGTACCTCTATGCCGCGCGAAGCCATATGGCGCTTGGCTTGTTCAATGCTGTATTCGGCAAAATGAAAAATACTGGCAGCCAGTACCGCATCGGCCTTGCCTAGAATAATGCCTTCGGCCAGATGCTCAAGCGTGCCGACGCCACCGGATGCAATCACCGGCACTGTTACCGCTGCGCTAAGACTGCGGGTTAACGGCAAATCGAAGCCGGCACGGGTTCCATCCCGGTCCATGCTGGTCAACAGGATTTCACCAGCACCGTAGGCGACCATTTTTTTGGCCCAAGCAATCGCATCTATACCGGTAGCCTTGCGACCACCATGGGTGAAAATTTCCCACCGGTCAGATTCGTCACCGAAACTGACTTTTTTTGCGTCTATGGCAACGACAATACATTGCGAGCCAAAACGCTCAGCCGCCTCACGGACAAAATCCGGGTTAAACACCGCCGCGCTGTTAATACCAACTTTATCCGCACCTGCGTTCAGCATCCGACGTATGTCATCCAGAGTCCTGATGCCACCGCCTACCGTCAGCGGAATAAATACTTCGCTGGCGACCTGTTCGACCACATGAACGATAGTATCGCGATTATCCTGGGTAGCGGTTATATCCAGAAAAGTGATCTCATCCGCGCCTTCCCGGTCATAGCGCCGGGCGATTTCTACCGGGTCTCCTGCATCACGAATGTCGACAAACTTGACGCCCTTAACGACGCGGCCATTATCGACATCCAGGCACGGAATAATGCGTTTGGCTAAGCTCATATTATTGAAAGGATTCGGCTAATCTTTCAGCCGCTTCAAAATCTAGCGTGCCTTCATAAATGGCCCTGCCAGTGATAGCGCCCATAATGCCTTCATGAGCGACTGCGCCTAAAGCCCTGATGTCATCCATATTGGTGATGCCGCCGGACGCAATAACTGGAATCCGGATTGCGCGCGCCAGTTGAGCAGTGGCTTCAACATTGACGCCGGACATCATGCCGTCTCTGGAAATATCGGTATAAATAATCGCCTCTACCCCGTCTTCCTCAAAATGCTGGGCCAGATCAATCACATCATGTTTAGACAGTTTGGACCAGCCATCGATAGCCACTTTGCCGTCTTTTGCGTCCAGACCGACGATGATGCGGCGCGGATATTCCAGCGCCATATCTCTGACAAAGTGCGGTTCATTAACCGCCTTGGTGCCAATAATCACATATTCCACGCCGGCATTCAGATAAGCCTGGATGGTTTCTTCATCACGAATACCGCCGCCGATCTGTACCGGCACATTGGGATAGGCTTCGACTATCGCGTGAATCACGTCCGCATTTCTTGGCTTACCGGCAAATGCGCCATCCAGGTCAACCAAATGAATTCTTCTGGCACCAGCGGCAACCCAACGACCGGCTACAGCGACCGGGTCATCGGAAAAAACCGTATTATCTTCCATGCGTCCCTGACGTAAACGAACACAACGACCGTCTTTTAAATCGATAGCGGGTATCAATAACATAAAACTAAAATCCTCTGATAATTATGATAGAAGCGAATTCATTCGCCTATAGGCTGGTTTATCGCCCCTACACTTGTCCATTCCAATGCAAAAAATTGTGCAGCAGCTGCAAACCGACTGCCTGACTTTTTTCCGGGTGAAATTGTACGGCAAAAACATTGTCTTGAGCCAATGCACAAGCAAAAGCTTCAGGGTATTGAGTAGTTGCAGCGATTAGCGCGGGATCATCCGGCCTAGCATAATAACTGTGTACGAAATAAAAACGACTATCCTGGGGAATATTTGCCCACAATGGATGAGCTTGCGTTTGATGAACCTGATTCCAGCCCATGTGTGGAATCTTAAGTGCATTTTGGTCACTATCGATTAAGGCCTCCGGAAAATGCACGACGTGACCGGAAAAAATATCCAGACCTTGGGTGCCATTGTTTTCTGCGCTATCCGTCAACAAAGCCTGCATGCCGAGACAAATTCCCAACAATGGTTTGCTCAAAGCAACCTGCCGAATAACCTCGGATAAGCCCGATTGTTCAAGCGCCTGCATACAATCGCGGATGGCACCGACACCGGGAAAAACCACCCGATCAGCCCCCAGGATAGTCTCGGCATCGGAAACGCAAACAACCTCGACTTCAGGTGCTGCGTGTTGCAGCGCCTTTACGATGGAATGCAGATTACCCATTCCGTAATCAATAACAGCAACAGAAGACATAAGAAAAATAGATTAAAAGTTAAAGACTGCCTTTGGTTGACGGCATCATGCCGGCCATGCGCGGATCGGCGGTAATGGCCATGCGGATGGCTCGCCCCATGGCTTTGAAAATTGTTTCGGCAACATGATGGGCATTCTCACCTTTCAGGTTGTCGATATGCAAGCTCACCCCGGCATGATTGACAAAGCCCTGAAAAAACTCGCGAAATAAATCAACATCGAAACTTCCGATCATGGCTTTAGGATATTTGACCTGATAAAACAAGCCGGGGCGTCCGGAAAAATCAATCACCACCCGTGACAAGGCTTCATCCAGTGGCACGTAGGCATGACCATAACGGACAATGCCTTTTTTATCCGCCATCGCCAAGGCGAAGGCCTGACCTAGCGTAATACCAATGTCTTCTACGGTGTGGTGAGCATCGATCGCTAAATCACCGTGAGCGACAATGTCCATGTCTATCAAGCCATGCCTAGCAATCTGATCGAGCATATGCTCAAGAAAAGGTACGCCTGTTGAAAACGTGGCTTTACCTGATCCATCCAGATTAATTTCAATTTTAATTTGGGTTTCAAGCGTATTTCGCTCTACTTTGGCAGTACGTTGAGTCATATTGGCATTCGTTATATTAAAGACTGGCGGCATTTTACTATGACAAGCAAGATTTTGCAGTGTTTGTTATTGATTACCTATTATGCAAAGGCGGATTGGAAGAAAGATGATTGATGCCGATAAACTTACAGCGATATTTTGCTTTCGTAGGTATGGTTTTTAATGAGTTAACTTTTGCCCAAGCTCACCGTAGTCATTCCTATTTTTTTTCGCCTACGATATTCTACTGTAGAGCATCGGTAACAATTCCAAAAGGAACAGGCTATGAATGATAACTCAGCTCCAGAGATACTGACATTTAAATTAAGCGATGACGGCAAGTTGCTTGCCGTTTTTAAAGCGTGTGTATTTAAGCCACTACTGGATTCAATAACACTTAAAGCGGAGCTGAGCAAGCAAGGCTTATCCGATCTGTTTATCTATGAAAATGCGCTGTCAAACCTGCTAAAACAGTACAACGCCGCTAATGAGAACTTTGTGCTGGAGATTGGAGAGCGCAGAGATGGCGAATTCACGATCAACATTGATGTTGTAAAAATGTCCGCCAGACTGACTTTATCCCCTCCCTACGGGGGAACTCCTGTCACGCTTAATCAAATCCAGCAGGGCTTAAAGGACAAAGGAATCATCAGTGGCATCATGTTGAATGAAATCCAAGCCGCCTTAAAAGAAGGCTGCGTGAACGACCGTATCGTTGCCAAGGGTCTGGAACCCGTACCGGGTATCGACGCCAGATTTCAAAGCCTGATACCGCAAATAAGACAACGTAAACCCCAGTTAGATCAACACGGTATTGCCAACTATCGGGATCTTGGAGACCTTATTATGGTCAAGACGGGCGACCCGCTGATGTTCCGTACCCCGCCCACCGCAGGAAAAAAAGGCTGGGACATTACCGGGCGGGTGCTTATGCCTGAACCAGGACAGGACATACCGTTTGCCACAGGTTTACAGGGTGTAGAGTTTGACCTAGATGCCGAACTTGACCCGGACCATAACACCCTGTTACTGGCAGCGATTACCGGTCAACCCAAACTGGTGCTTAATGGTATTATGGTCGAACCCACCATCAACCTGCCACTAGTGGATCTTTCAACAGGAAACATGGCTTTCGATGGCACCATCAATATCAAAGGCGATGTTAAAAACGGGATGAAAATTCACGCGACCGGAGACGTGTTTGTTGGAGGAACGCTGGAAGCCGCAGAAATTATTGCAGGTGGCAATGTCGTGATTAAAGGTGGTGTGATTGGCCACAGCATACAAAGCGATCCACATGAAGCGCCTAGCTTTAACGCGAGAATTATCAGCAAAGGCTCAATCAGTGCGCACTTTGCTGAAAATGTCTATATGGAAGCTGGCATAGACATAATTATTGAAGAGTTCTCAATGCATAACCAGTTAACCGCGCTTAATCGAATATTAGTCGGAAAATCCAGCGGCAAAAAAGGCCAGATCATCGGTGGCATTACCTGTGCGTCAGCGCTGGTAAAAGCAGGCATCATAGG
Organism: Methylococcaceae bacterium; assembly: GCA_947506155.1. Classification (GTDB taxonomy): domain Bacteria; phylum Pseudomonadota; class Gammaproteobacteria; order Methylococcales; family Methylomonadaceae; genus Methylobacter_A. The sequence continues at coordinate 649 of CANNNV010000096.1, read as the reverse complement.
TGCTGCTTCAGGCGTGGTCACCAAGATCAGGGCCGGCTTTAATCCTTATCTTCAAGCAAAACTGGACAAACTTAAACTTGAGATTGACATGAATGAAAAAGAGCAGGAGGATATCAAAAAGATCATTGCCTTTATTTTGGCGCATCCCGAAAAAGACAAAAAAAGTTTACTCGACAAACTGCTGCACACACGAGAAAAACTGGTAGCAGATTGCCCACAGCTTCATGCGGAACGGATGATACTTCTAGCGCACATGGCCGTACCAGAACACGTCCGAGTCATTGTTGAAGAAGCGGTCCATTGCGGCGTCGAAATTCAGATTGGCCAGGCTATCTGGAAAAATAATGAAACACGGGGCAAAGGTGTTTTTCAAATCATTGAGGGTAAAATTAATTTTGGAAACACCATGTTTACTCTCAGCGGCACATAGCCATAAACTTCGGAGCAACCGCTGCTCTGTGTGGTAAAATTTTCGGGTAATCAATAAATCTTAGAGAACACTGGTCAATCACCCCGCCCTGAAGGACGGAGCTTGTAAAAGCTAGGTTGACCAGACTAAGCGCTAACACAGTGCTACGATTACAATGGGTCGTTAAGACTTACCAGCGAATGCTTCCTTAGTTCGCTGCTCTAAAAGGATCGGATCACG
>CANNNV010000095.1 GCA_947506155.1 Methylococcaceae bacterium | reverse complement strand
TCAATCAGCATATGGCGTTTATGCCTATCTACTCGCGGATCTTTAAGCGACGAAAAGGCTTCCTGTAAACTTAATGCCATGATTAACTACCCTAAAAAACTGAGTATTATGACTGATTTTTAGGCTAATTTATATGCGGTTGCCCTGCATTGACACTAGGTAAGCCGAACTAAAGTGCAAAGTACGGTATAATTAAATAGATACTAAAAATCAGTTTAGAATTGTAACTGAATGTAACAACGTGCAAAAAATCGATATAAAATGTGGCATTGTGAACGACTGCTACGTGAATTTTGTTGTAATTTTAGGCGGTTATTTGTCGATATTTATTTGAATAGACTAGGTTTTTTTGTAAAATGCTAATAATTGATCAACAATTTTTTTTGAAAAAAAAGCTGTTACATTTTGTTACAAAAAATATTGGACTTTATCCGAATCATAGTTGTGGAATTACAAAATATTGGATATTTGAAGAAAAAAATGACAGATGATGAATTAAAAGCACTGGTGGCAAGCCTTGCTGTTGATAGTAAAAATCTACACGAGGCCCAAAAAGCGACGGCGCTATTGCCTTGTTTCACGTGAAATCCAATTGTTAGGATCTCTTTAAAATCATTAAAGCATGAACCATGAAACAGAGAATTCTTATTATTGACGATGATTCCCGCCATCGTAATTTATTGGCGAACTATTTTGAAATGCAAGGTTTTGACACTTTGTTGGCAGCAGATGCGATTGAAATGAAAAAACAACGAGAACGCTTTCATTGCGATCTTTTGGTGCTGGATGTCAACATGCCGGGCGAGGATGGCTTCTCAATTTGCAAAAGATTGCGGGCAGCAGGCGATAAGGTACCTATAGTGATCGTGACGGCAAATAACGAGATCGTGGATAGAATACTCGGGTTGGAATATGGCTCAGACGATTATCTTGCAAAACCCTTTGACCCCCGTGAGTTGGTCGCGCGTATCAATGCTGTTTTGCGCCGAATTCCAGACAACAGTTTAAATACTTACGGTGTAAATTCAGGACAGCTTCAATTTGGCCCATTTGTTTTGGATATGTCATCCAGGATCTTATTATGTAACGGACAAGCTGTAGCGCTTAGCTTCGATGAGTTTGAGCTGCTTAAGATTCTTACGCTTACGCCTGGCAAAATACTATCACGGCATCAACTAGCCAACCAGATTAGGCAGGGTAATCAGAAAATCGATCAGCGCAATATCGATATGCTGGTGTCGCGTGTTCGTAAACGGCTTATGGACGGTTCATCGTCGCATCAATACATTCAGTCAGTTCGGGGAATTGGCTATGTTTTTATAGGTATTACGAGGGATCAGACAAAATCATGAAATTTTTTCGTGCACAGACTTTTGTTAGTCAAATCTGGCGGCGGTTTGTCTTGATATTACTGGTCACGCAAATTATCACCATAACCGTTTTTTTTTTGGTAAGCGCTACGCCTGTGGGCAAGAGAGTGGGTACGAATGCCTCTACTTTGTTGCGGATAGTCGATATTGTCTTTAGTCAAGGCAATCCTGAGTTAATAAGGCAGGTTTCTGAAGAGTTGGACAAGGATGTTTACTTTAAGCTGATTTTTGGCAGGGTTGAGAATACAAACGACAAGCGGCCGTATTATCCAGCCTTGCTTATTGCAGTAAAAACAATCGATCAGTTGTGGCAAGGAAAAGTGTCCATCAGCTACCAAACTGATCCTATCCCTATGATATGGGTGCAAAAAAAACAGCCACCTCTCTTCGCACTTGGCGTCCCCTTTGTGGGTAGTCAATTTATGCAAAATTTTTCTTTAGTAAAACTGTTTATCATATTTATTGCTGTTATTTTTATGGCTTGGTGGGTTGCCAAGCGCATTAATATGCCACTGCTTAAGCTCGCTGAAGACGCAGTGCAAATGGGAAATAATCAAAAAATTAATTACATTACGCCAGACCCGAGCAGTTGCACTGAGATTGTCGTGCTTGCTGAGGCACTTAATGATATGCGTAAAGATATCAACACCATGATAAAAGAGCGTGAAAATTTTCTGGCTGAGATTTCTCATGATTTACGCACCCCCTTAAGTCGATTAAGCATCGCAGTGGAGATGCTTAATCCTGAGTCATCAAAGTTTATCGCCGGTATGAAGGAAGATATCGTTGAAATGGGCGTCATTCTAAAGCAGACTATCGAGTTGGCGTGTGCAAGTATTGATGCTAATGAAACTTGGGTGCAAGGTGATATCAATCAATTATTATCGGATGTGCAAAGCAAATATTTACGTGCGGGAATTTTATTGCGGTTAGATTTGGCCACTATGCCAAAATTTCGCTTCAAAACACTGGCATTGACCCGGCTGCTCTACAATCTGATTGACAATGGCCTGCAGCATAATGGTGAAGGCTTGGTCACGTTAATTTCCCGCATAGAATCTGGCATACCGGCTATTGTGGTTGTAAATACCGGAGCTGAGGTCTACGCAAAGGATGTTTCCGTGTCGGCTCAGCCGCTTACTGGAAAAAAAGTCAGTGATAGTAACGGATTAGGACTTTTAATTGTCCAGCGAATTGCCCAAATGCATGGCGCAACAGTAACCACAAGCGAAACAGCGTGCAAGGGTGGGCGTGAAGTTGTTCTTAGCTTTGTATCCAATTGATATTGCTATGCTAAAATGACCGGTTGTAGGAAAAGAAAATGACAGATGATGAATTAAAAGCACTGGTGGCAAGTCTTGCTATTGCCCAAAAGGCAACGGATGAGCAAATGAAGCTTAATGCTATTGCCCAAAAAGCGACGGATGAACAAATGAAGCGCACGGATGAGCAAATAAAGCGCAACGATAAAATGTTGACGGAAAAGCTAGATCGTATCGGTATTACCTTGGGCAATGTAACCAATAATCAAGGTGATGTGGCGGAAGAGTTCTTTTTTCAAAGTCTGATAAAAGACAATCATCTGGGTTCTATCCATTTTGACGATGTAGTAAAGAATATGGAAAAGCATCGCGGTCAAATTCAAGAAGAATACGATTTGGTGATGACCAATGGCGATGCGATTGGCATTGTTGAAGTCAAATATAAGGCGCATGAAAACGATCTGGATAAATTGGATCGCAAGATGCGAAACTTTAAAAAGCTGTTTCCTATTTATCAGCACTACAAACAATACGGTGCCATTGCCTCATTTCACATTAACGATGCGGCCAAAAAAGAAGCGTTAAAGCGCGGTTATTTTGTCCTGCAACGTAGTGGCGACCTGGTTCATACTGAAAGTAGCGAGCATTTGACCGTGTTATAAACCAGCACCAAGAAAATCCACCGTTGTCAACGCTAATCGACCACGCATTCAGCCAACAATTTAATCAGTCATCAGCAATATGAAAAAAATCCCTATCGGTATCAGCAGTTGTTTATTAGGTCAAAATGTCCGTTATGACGGCGGGCACAAGCGAGATTCCTATATTACCGGAACCTTGAGCGAATATTTCGATTTTCAGCCATTTTGCCCGGAAGTTGGTATAGGTCTGGGTACGCCACGACCAACCATACATCTGGTAAAAATAGAGCAGGCTGTTCATTGCGTGGGCATCAAGGACCCCGATATTGACGTCACCGAGCGTTTGCGCAGCCATGCCGAACAGCAAAAACAGCTGCATGCTGATTTGTGCGGTTATATCCTAAAAAAAGGTTCGCCCAGTTGTGGCATGGAGCGAGTGAAAATTTTTAGCGGGGTGCAACATAACAAAGATGGCGTGGGCATTTATGCCGAAGAAATGATGCGCTTGAACCCGTTGCTACCGGTAGAGGAAGAGGGCAGGCTGGGCGACGCCGGGTTGCGCGAGAATTTTATTCAGCGGATTTATGTGCTGCATCGCTGGAAAACGCTGTTAGCCGAGGGCTTAACCGGACACAGTCTGACCCATTTTCATGCCCGGCATAAACTGATCATTATGAGCCATGAAGATTATCGAGAATTAGGACAGTTATTGGCCGGCCTGACTAAAGCCAGTCTGGAACAGGTCGCCGGGGAATACATTTTGCAGTTGATGACTACGCTTAGAAAGCCGGCCACCCGTAAAAGTCATGTCAATGTCTTGCAGCATATTCAGGGCTATTTAAAAAAGGACTTAAGCACTGATAATAAAGTCGAACTGTGCGAAATCATCGAGCGTTATCGCAATGGTTACGTACCGCTGATAGTGCCGTTAACCTTGTTAAAACATCATTTTCGTAAATCTCCTGATCCTTATATAGAAGACTCGTATTACATGAATCCCTATCCGCAAGAACTGCGCCTGATTAATCAGTTATAACCATGGCTAAAATCTTAATTGTCGGCTGCGGTGCAATAGGTTCAAGACTGGCCGAGGTTTTGGCCAAGCAAGGCCATCAGGTAACCGGGCTAAAGCGCAAGCCGACAATGTCAGCTAGCATTACTTATGTCGCTGCCGATATCAGTGTCGCGGAGGATCTGGATAGTCTGGACACGGATTTTACCGAGGCGTTTTTTATTGTTTCGCCGGATGGTCGCAATGCAGCCAGTTACCAATCCGTTTATGAAACCGGTCTGGCTAATTTGCTCGCGAAGCTGCCTGAGGCGCGTTGGTTGATGGTATCCTCGACCAGCGTTTATGGGCAAACGCAAGGCGAATGGGTGGATGAAGAGTCTATCGCGGAGCCGGAAAACATCACCAGTCGCTGGATCAGGCAGGCGGAACAACAACTGGTCGCATTCAATCCGGGTAATTGCGTGGTGCGCTTTTCAGGGATTTACGGGCCGGGGCGGGAATATTTGTTAAGGCAGGCGAGGCAGGTGCCGAGCATACAGCAAAGTCCGATTTATTATACTAATCGGATACATCAGCACGATTGTGTCGGGGTGTTGTCTTTTTTGTTGGAACAGCGTTTGGCAGGGCAGGTCTTGGCTGAATATTATATTGCCAGTGATGATGATCCTGCACCGACCTGGGAAGTAATGAGCTGGCTGGCAGAGCAATTAACTTGTCCGCCGCCGTCCCCGACAGTCGGCGGGGAGGTGATGAATAAACGCTGTAATAATAGCCGGTTAAAAGCCCTGGGTTACCGGTTCCAGTATCCTGGTTATAAGGACGGCTATTTGGAGTTGATCACTGGGAGAGCGGACTGATTTGATTTTTCACCACAATCCCGGCAGGGAATGCCGGAAATGAAAATCTAAATAGAACTATTCGGATAGTCGGTATAACCTTTTTCATCTCCACCATAAAAAGTTGCCTGATCGGGCGTATTCAGCGGCAGATTTTTTAAAAACCGCTCAGGTAAATCCGGATTGGCGATAAACAGCTTGCCGAATGCGACCAGATCGGCACGATTCTGTTCTATGGCGGCATTGCCACTCGCCTTGTCATAGCCATTATTGGCCATGTAATAACCGGCAAAACTGTTCCGTAACTCCAGGTAGTCCAGTTGCCGTTCGCCGGTCAGCATGTCGCCTTCGAGTACATGCAGATAGGCCAGAGGATAATTGGATAATGTTTTGGCAACTGCGTTAAACGTCTGTTGTGGCTGACTGTCCTTAATATCATTAAAACTGTTTTCCGGCGACAGTCTTACGCCGACCCGATGCTTTCCCCAGATGGCCAGTGTTGCTTCAACAATTTCAAGCAGCAATCGCATCCTGTTTTCAATAGCCCCGCCGTAAGCATCTTCGCGTCGGTTGGTGCTGTCTCTTAAAAACTGATCCAGCAAATAACCATTGGCGGCATGAATCTCCACACCGTCAAAACCGGCTACTTTGGCATTTTGTGCCGCCGTTGCGTAGTCGGCGACTAAGCTTGGCATTTCGTCCAGGGTCAGCGCATGCGGGGTTTCAAATTTCTGCATGCCTTCAAGCGTTAATGTCTTGCCCGCAGCTTTTAGCGCCGAGGGCGCAACCGGTAAAATATGACCCGGTTGTAGCGAGGAATGGGAAATTCTGCCAGTATGCCAAAGCTGGATGAATATTCTACCGCCTTGCTCATGAACCGCATCGGTGACCCGTTTCCAGCCGGCAATCTGTGCCTCGGAATGTATCCCCGGCGTTCCCGGATAGCCTATGCCGCAGGCCGAGATTTGACTGCCTTCGCTGATAATCAAACCGGCGCTGGCGCGTTGCCGGTAGTATTCCACATTGATGTCTTGCGGCACATTGCCCGCACCGGCGCGGTTTCGGGTTAAGGGCGCCATGATTATCCGGTTGGCTAAGGCTAAATCGCCTAACTGTATCGGCGAAAACAGAGTGTTTTTTACTATAGTCATGAGATGTTCCTGGTAAAGTTAATTAAAGCCTCAGCGTTGTAGACTGAAGTTTTGCATAGAAACAGCCCATGCGATAGCGGTAATCAAATTTTTCTGATTAGCAAGCTGTCCTCGTGGCGATAAAAAGTGGGTACACAGCTTAAACGGGCTAGTCGATATCACTTAGGTACAAGTCTATAATGAGTTTTCTTTCTTCTTCTGTTAATAAAATCGGAGAATATTTTAGTTTGGAACGTTGTTGTTCAGAAAGCTGTTGCTGCCGACGATCAGGCATTCGTCTTTCATTCTGACGTCTGCTCTCGCCACGGCGGTTCGATACCGGCCAAGCCAGATAGTAGTTTTTTATGTTTTCTACCCATTCGGCTGAACCGAATGGATAGGGCGTCTTGCGTCTATCGGTCATACGCCTTGTCATTGATGACCGGCGTGGGTTGTGTCGAAAATCATAGGGGGTCATGGTATTTTCCTCCCCGGCGATTTTGGGTTATTTAACCGGGACTAAGCCTCAAATGAACAATCAGTATTTGATTTACAATTGGAACAGCCTATAAGTTTTCATACCTATTCATGTCAAACAGGCCAGAATTTTCAGGTTGCTGATCCCTGTATAGTTTATTAAAAAAATCGTAATATTGCCAGATCTCGGGATTAGTGCGGCGTATGCCGTAAACACTGTAAAACAGATCTGCATCGGCACTGTTTGAACTGTGTTTTAGCTGGTCAATAAAGCCGGCTAGTTGCTGTTGCTGCACAGCTAAAAATATATTCGGATAACTGCCAAGAAATCCGGGTACCACGGTTAGTGTATCTTTTTCCGGTTCTCGCCTAAGATTTTCACCAAAAATAAACGAAACATTCAGCAATTTTTGATTGCGGATCAGAGTGTAAACAGGATCTTTTTCAGGATGCGCTGTTTTTATTCGCAAAAATGAGACTTCCGGCAACGCCGCAATCTCTTCGCCTTTTAAATCAGCTAGGCTGCGCATCAGCACATCAAGCTGTTGTGGGGACGATTTTATCCCAGCACGATTAATCAAATCAGGCTTTCCGCTGGCAGATCCTAGGTGTTGCTCTAGGCTTTGGAAAAACTCCTGTTTATAATTTGAAGACTGATAGCGTATGGCCGGTTCCGTATCGGTGTTAAACGTTGGTGTTTCAAAAAAATTGAATATTTTTAAATCGATGCCTTGATACCAGCTATCGTGCAGATTTTTTCGCTGATTAATGGGCATAAACTTAAGGAAGTTGTTTTCAGCTTCCATACGCAAAAAATCCATATACAGTCGGGTAGTGATTTGATGTCCTACGCTGCCGGAAACATTGAAACCAGCGGCCAGCAAATAATGTATGCGTTCAAACAGCGGATAATCAACAACCCAGGCGGTTAATGGCGGCTTACCGACTAAACCCTTGACCACAGTGGCGCTGTCAAAATGACGAAATACCGTTAACAAGGCATTTTCGTTACTACCCTCGCCATCCCAGAGCAGATTTAAATTCACTGGTTGCTGTAAATTGTTGTTGAAATCTTCTTTGTGTTTTAGATAATTTCGTTGCCATTGATTGTATTCTCGCCATTCCAGAAAACCGATAGTTTCACCGTCGGATGCCGGCATTTGTAAGTATGGGCTGTTGTCAGCCAGAAATCGGGTGTAGGGCTGGTTAAGTTCTATTTGGGGTTTTAAAAAAGCTACCCAAAATTGATCGCGGATAACATTCAGTGAGGCCTGGCCGCGACATACCGGGCCTTTGATGAAGCCGGAAAAGAAGTACTGCGCGTCATCGAGCAGGAACTGGTAGCGCGATGCAGCGGGCAATTGACTAAAGGTTTTAAACGGATTGGCGGCCGCTTGCAGTTCATAACCCGGCAAGCGGGTAACAGTAAACTCGGGCTTTAAGAACAGTTGTTCAAAACGCTGCATTTTGCTGTCGCTTAATTCGTAAACAAAATGATCCTTGTCAACAATGGTTGAGGTGATCGGCCGCAGCCGATAATAAAACTTTGCCAAGCCCGGGCCATCAAAAGGGCGCACACTTTTAAGTTCCTGAACCGGTTGCCCGGAAGGTGTGGACGAACGCACCAGTTTATAAAAATCCGTATGGGGCTGGCCTTTAAAATGCAGGTCGCCGATATACAAATGTTCGTATAAATAACGCGAACTCAGTTGTTGCTTTAGCGAAGATCCGTTAAGAAATTGTTCCCATTTTTTTAGTTCAGCTGCGGCCAGAGGCGATAAGGATGGTTGCATAACATCAGTTTGACCGCCTTGTTTTAGCCAGTTTAATAGCATGGTTTCCTGGGTATCAGAAAGCGCAGGCAAGCCATAAGGCATGCCCCAAAGTGGATGATCTTTTTTGTGCTTGGTAAATTCGTCCAAGGTCGGGCATTGTAAAGATCGCTCTACCGTTAGTCCTATGGCATCCGGCAATTTGCCCTGATCAGGCAAGGGATGCTCGCGTTTTAAACTGAGCAGTTTTGCGATCAGCGAGTTATTGATGGCGTTCTCGGGCGATTGAGTCTGTTCATTTAGCACCGGAAAAAATTCTTTTTTTCGCCAGCCTTCGGTGCTGGTTTCATCAATGAAAAGTCGGCTGGGCTCTACGGCCTTGATGCGCTGATGATCATAGACCGGGTTTTTGCTAGCACCTCGAGTCAACCCCTCAACCGAGTTTAATTTAAGCTGGCACGGCGAATCGTAACAGGAATGGCAGGATACACAGCGTGAATCCAGGATTGGCTTGACATCCTTGCTGTATGAAATCGGTTCTGCCGCCAGCGTAACAGTGCAATAGCTGAGTAAAAGAATGCCGATTAGACGGGCTTTAACTTCCAGATTGTTGTTCATAAGTCATCTAATTTTTGCTCGAGAGTGTAGGGTACTGATAAGCCAATGCCGACCTTCACATAGGCTAGCAATCAGCAGATAAAATAATAGCAATGCACCGGACAATAGCCACGGTTGCCAGGTTATCATTTTTAACAAATGTTCGTGGGCAAAATACAAGGCCAGGCCGAGGCCAATATAAGCTATCACTTGCCTGACTTCGTAAGCCACCGGATAATATTTTCGGCCCAATAAATACGACACAACAGCCATGCTGCTATAGCAGGCTAAGGTCGCCCAGGCCGAACCTATATAGCCGAACTCCGGGATCAGCCAGACATTGAGCGCGATAGTTAACGCGGCTCCGGCCAAAGACACCGATGCACCCAGCAAAGTGCGATCGGTTAATTTATACCAGATGGACAGGTTAATATAAATACCCAAAAACAAGTTCGCCAACAACAAAATCGGTACGACTTCAAGCCCCGCACGAAACTCCTCGCCGACAAAATATTTAAAGAAATCGATAAACAAGGTCACCAGCAGAAAGATGAACACGCAGAAAATGACAAAAAACTTCAGTACTACGGCGTAAACCTGGCGAGCATCGCTTTTTCCGGCATAAGCAAAGAAAAATGGTTCGGCGGCATAGCGAAAAGCCTGGATGAATAGCGACATCAAAATTGACAATTTGTAGCAGGCGCTGTAAATGCCCAGCATTTTCAGGTTGGTTTGCACGTCGTAAGGCAGCAGGTATTTTAGCAGTGCGCGGTCGAGCATTTCATTGATAATGCCGGCGAAACCGATCACTACCATCGGCAGTGAATAGCGCAGCATACGGATAAATAATGCTCGATCAAATCCCCAGGAAAGTCCGGCTAACTGTGGTGCTAGCAATAAAAACTTGAAGCCGCTGGCCAGTAAATTGGCGATAAAAATATAGCCTACGCCTATGGCCGGTTTATAAATAAGACCTATCCAGGAGTCCGGATTTATGGCATAAACCTTGGGGCAATAGATGATGAAAAACAGGCTTAGCACTATGGTCACGCCTATCTCGATAACCTTAATGCCGGCAAAATAAAAAGCTTTGTTTTCCGCCCTCAACCTGGCAAAGGGAATGGCGGCGACCGCATCCAGAATTAATATCAGGCTGAAGCACAGCACATATTCCGGGTGCGTGGCATAGCTTAGCGCTGCCGAAAGCGGGGTATTGATTAACAGTATCAAGATGAAAAAACCCAAATTGATCAGTACCACGAACAGCAGTGCTGTCGAATAAGCGACATCCCGACCAAGGTTTTCTTTGTCGCGAAACCGGAAATAGCCGGTTTCGAAGCCGAATAATAGCAGCACCGAAAAGAAGCCGGCATAGGCATAAAATTCAGATACTACCCCGTATTCTGAAGGAGTGAAGTAATAGGTGTACAGCGGTACTAACAGATAGTTTAAAAAACGACCGAAAATGCTGCTAAGGCCATAGACCGCCGTTTGTGAAGCCAGTTTTTTGATTATGCTCATGGTGCGAAATTATACATGAACCAAGTGGGCAGTAGTCTTTATAGCTGGCGAAGATAGCGTCAAGCTTGCTTTTGGTATATTCTGAACTCAGTCAGACCGATAGCCTAAAGCCTGTGTTTGACTAAATAACACTTTATTTTAGGGGGTAGGGATGTCAGTCGTAATTTATATACTAACCGTTATTTTTGTCGTTTATGTAGTCTATACCGTAGTAAAAGATTGAAAAAGACTATTAGGCTTTGAGTTTAATACGAAATTATTGGTATCCATTTAGCCCATATAACTATGGGCTTTAATTTCCCAAAAAAGATGAGCATCTCGCAAGAAAGAGCTGCTACTAAGTAGCTTGTAATATATTCAAATGTATTCAATAATCAAGTTCATGAATACTTACAGACCAAATGAATTTGGAAAACTAATAGCAAAATCCACCCATACTAAAGTGGCCCCCATTGTCCAGACAAATAATGCTTTAATTTAAGATAGAGCCCTGTTCGCACTCCAGCTGAATGGCGCTGTCCCAACTTTCATACGGGAACAGATGCTTCTGTCGCCCCGTATTTATCTACGATCTTTGCCCCGCC
>CANNNV010000094.1 GCA_947506155.1 Methylococcaceae bacterium | reverse complement strand
CCTTGCTTAAAAAACGCAGGGAATCGAGCAGGATGTTGACGGTATCAGGGCGGGTGAATACCGGAATCCAGTGCAACACTGTCAGGGTGACGAAGTGCGCCTGTTGGGGTTGGGTTATTTTGTAGCGGCTTCTACCCATTATTCAGCGTTCGTATGCGTTCCCACGCAGGAGCGTGGGAACGAGAAAAAATTTTGTAGCGAGATCGCTCCATGATGTACTCCTGATTAAACTCTTAGTCCACAATTTTCGTGCTCAGCGTCATGTTACAGGACGCAGCGCGTTACCACGCGGCGCGTGGGAACCAGGAAATATATGATTAGCGTGATGAAACAGTTTTTTGCTACAAACTAGGCATAAAAAAGCCCGGCAGAATTTAAATCCTCCGGGCTTTTCTTACTGCAAGGCCGATCTATTTTTTCATTTCTTTTTTGAACAAGGTATCTAGTTTTTGGTTGGTTTCTTGCCTGTACTGTTTTGAATTATCAATTGCCGAAGGCCTTGGAGCTATGACAGCAGGCGCTGCGATGGGCAAGTTTACGGCCTGAACAGCGACTGGAGCGGTTTCCCGGCTTTGATCCAAACGGAAGACTGGTCCATAGTGGGTATCTACATCAAAATCGTCCCAGATATATGCTGGCTGAGCGATAGCTTTGGTAGGAAGCGGGAAGGTGACCAAATCAGCAATTCCCACGCCCAGACGTCCGGCAGTATTAAGCAGTCCCTTAAACAGGCCGCCGACAACACCATAAAAAATATTGCTTTTATTGGTGGTGTTAATAATGTTTTTGGGGATTTCCAGCACGCCGGTGGTCAGATTGGCAACGGCATTCAGTGCCTTGTTACCGACTTTTTCACCATAATTGCGTGGTTGCATGTTGGCTGTTTGAGCAGCAGGCAGTTCACCTATTTCGGCTTGAATCAGCGGCGCATAAGTCGTTGCCAAACCGGCGAAGACAAGGAAAGTAAAATAACGGCTTAAGCTGTGCATATCAAATCCTGTGGGTGAGTTAATAGTCGGATCAGTATAGCTTATTTACCGATCCTCGCCTTAGCAAAAGCGTCAGCCATTGAGCCTGAAATCGGTGCTTGTTGTTTGGGTTGGTTTTGATGTTTGCGTTCAGGCTTAGCCTCACTCGCTTCGGGATTGGTTTTCATCGACAGTGAAATGCGTTTACGTTCAACATCAATCTCCATGACTTGCACCCTGACCAAATCGCCGGTTTTAACTGCATCCCTGGGATCCTTGACAAAGCTATCGGCTAAATGCGAGATATGCACCAGACCGTCCTGATGCACGCCGATGTCCACAAATGCACCAAAATTGGCGACATTGGTGACCACGCCGTCGAGCCTCATGCCGACTTCGAGATCGGTTATTTTCTCGATACCGGCTTTGAATTCAACGCTTTTAAATTCCGGCCTCGGATCGCGGCCGGGCTTTTCCAGTTCCAGCAAGATGTCGGTCACGGTCGGTAAACCAAAATGCGCATTGGTGTAATGACCGGGATTTAAATTTCGTAAAAATTGGCTTTGACCGATTAGCTCGCGAATGGATTTTCCGGTGTCCTTGATTATCGCTTCGACTACAGGATACGCTTCGGGATGCACCGATGACGCATCCAGCGGGTTGTCGCCATTCATGATGCGCAAAAATCCTGCCGCCTGTTCATAAGCCTTGTCACCCAAACGGGGCACTTTTTTCAATTGCTTGCGGTTAACAAACGGGCCGTTTTCATCGCGAAAAATTACGATATTTTCGCTGATGCTGGAGGACAAGCCGGACACCTGTTTAAGCAAGGATACCGACGCGGTATTTACATCGACACCGACCGCATTCACACAATCTTCGACTACGGTATCGAGTCCCTTGGCCAGCTGAATCTGATTAATATCATGCTGGTACTGGCCTACGCCGATGGATTTTGGATCAATCTTGACCAGTTCCGCCAGTGGATCCTGCAAACGCCGGGCTATCGAAACTGCGCCGCGCAAAGTTACGTCCAAATCCGGGAATTCCTTGGCCGCCAGTTCGGACGCCGAATATACCGAGGCCCCCGCTTCTGACACGGTGATTTTGGTAAATTTGAGTTCACTGTGTCGCTTGAGTACATCGGCTACCAGCTGGTCGGTTTCCCTGGAACCGGTACCGTTGCCTATGCTGACCAAATCGACTTTATGTTTTTGGATCAGTTTTGCCAGCGTGTCTATGGCACCATCCCAGTCTTTGCGTGGCGGATGCGGATATATGGTATCCGTGCCTAGCACTTTTCCGGTAGCATCGACGACAGCCACCTTGACGCCGGTGCGTATGCCGGGGTCCAGGCCCATGGTGGCTTTCGGCCCGGCTGGTGCGGCTAGCAACAAGTCCTTTAAATTGCTGGAAAAAACCCGTATGGCTTCCAGTTCGGCAGCTGCACGCAATCTGAGTTTCAAATCCAGATCGATTCGGGTGTAGAGCTTGATTTTCCAGGCGTAGCGCGCGGTTTCTGCCAGCCAGACATCTTCAGGTTTAAGCTTAAGACGGCTGGCGACAAAACTGGCACAAAGCTCATGTTCTTGCTTTTCATCAGCACCGGGTTTTAGCGAGATAGTTAACAAGTCCTCATTGCGTCCGCGAAACAAGGCCAAAGCCCGGTGCGAAGGGATTTTGTTGATCGCTTCCTCGTAATCGAAATAATCCTTGAATTTTTCCGCCGCCTGTTCCTTGCCGGTGGCAACGGTAGAATGCACGATGCCTGTAAGCCAGATGCGTTCACGCAGTTCGGCCAACAATTCGGCGTCTTCAGAAATTCGTTCCATGATGATTTGTCGTGCGCCTTCCAGTGCGGCGGTAACATCCGGCACGCCTTTTTCGGCATTGATATAGCCTGCGGCGAGGTGTTCCGGAATCAGGCTATGATCGTCCAGTATCGCATCGGCCAGCGGCTCTAGTCCGGCTTCCCTGGCAATTTGCGCTTTGGTGCGGCGTTTGGGTTTGTAGGGCAAATACAAATCTTCGAGCAGGGTTTTGGTGTCGGCATCAAGAATGGCTTTTTCCAGTTCCGGCGTCAGTTTGCCTTGGGAGCTGATGCTATCCAGTATGGTTTTTCGCCGGGTGTTAAGTTCGCGCAAATAACTCAAGCGCTCTTCCAGTTGCCTTAATTGCGTATCGTCCAGGCCGCCGGTTACTTCCTTGCGGTAGCGGGAAATAAACGGAACGGTCGCGCCTTCATCCAGTAAAGTCACAGCGGCGCTGACCTGCTTGATATTGACGGCTAATTCTTCGGCTATGCGTTGGATTACATCCATTTTTTTGATTCTTGTGCTGTTTAAGATCAGCACATTGTAGCAGTAAGCCCATAGTGGGCTAGATAAAAAATATCGGGGGAATTAGGAGCAATTATTTACCAAATTTTGGGTTATTATTGTTCCCTAGGCTTTAGTTTGCTTAAAGGCATAGGTAATAAACTGAGCAAGCTGTTCATGAATATCACTTTCTATATCGACAAAACTAAGTCCAACTTTGCACTTATTGCTCGAGACTAGTCGTGAAAAAACCACACGGCACTTTGCTACTATTTTAAACGGGAGACCATCGCCATTATTGAGATCAAGATCAATGAACAGAAACACTAATCTACCGTCACGAACAAAAATCCCCTCAGGTGTAATCATGTTACGTTGCATGGTATCACATTCAAAGCTTAGCCCATCTCTGGATACATCTATTGTAGCCACTGCATTAGGCACCCCATCCTCGGTTGTGATAACAGCAGAAACCTGTACTGGAATTCGTGGATAAAGCCTATATGCGCCTCTACTCATTATTAAAAATTCCAATTTACAGAAGTGTAATTTACGCTGAGTGAGTGTGAGGGTGTTAATTATAGCCTACGCATTTATACTTATTTTGTTTTTTTAACCAAAAGGCCTGACAAAAGTATGTGATTCAAAAAGTTATGTTGATGTCTTAAGTGAGTAAATTGATTTAAGTCATTGAATTATTGATATAAATTGCTTGTTTTAATCCGCATAGGTGATATGAATAGCACTACTCTTTGACCGGCTTTTTATCCAATTTTCTTTGCAAGGTGCGTCGGTGCATTTTTAGCGCTCTGGCTGCGGCAGAAATATTGCCATCATGCTGCATCAGTACTTTTTGTAAATGCTCCCATTCAAGACGTTTTACCGATAAGGGATTTTCACTGATCAAGACCGATGAATCACCTTCATTTTTATGCAGTGCATGATCAATTTCATCCGCATTGGCTGGCTTGGTCAAATAATGGGTAGCCCCCAACTTTATGGCTTCAACCGCAGTGGTAATACTGGCAAAGCCGGTTAACACCACGCAAGTGGTATGGTCATCAAGTGCAATCAGTTTTTTCACTAGCTCCAGGCCAGATTCATGACCAATACGTAAATCAATTACTGCATATTCGGGTAGATAGCGCTCAGCAAAAGCTATTCCAGTTTTGACATCGTTGGCAATTAGTACTTCGTAATTGCGTTTTTCTAATGCACTTTTTAGTACTTTGCAAAAAGTCTCATCATCGTCAACCAATAATAGCCGTGGTTTATCAATTTCCTGCATTGTCATTATTACTCTCTGATGTTTAAAAGGGGCAGGGTGATTTCCACACAGGCGCCACCTGATTCACTATTGTGAAGATTAACTTTTCCTCCTAGACGATGAATAGTGGAATAGGCTAAAAACAGGCCCACACCTAAGCCATGTTTTTTACTGATCACAGGCTGTTTACCTGCAAAATCAATCAATTCTGGTGGCAGACCAGGACCAAAATCTCTGATTTCAATAATCACCGTGTCTAAATCCCATGATGCGTGAAATTCGATACCTTTTTCAGCAGGAGAGGCTTCAGCGGCATTATTTAAAATATTAATAATTGAGTGTGTCAAGGTCAGTTCAGCAATGATTCTTGCCTGTATTGCAACCTCTGGATTAATGAAAAAACATAATTTTGCCGTCGGCTTATGACTGCGCCATTGATTAATAACATCATCAATATAATCCATCAGTAACATCGCGCTACCTGATTCGGCGCGCATTTCGCCCGCTGATGCTGACATAACCGATAGCGCAGTTTTACATCGATCCACTTGTTGCTGCATGATTAATAATTTTTCATGCAGATCCGGATAACGATGAACCGGGTATTCTTGCTCAAGCTCATGCGTTACGATAGCAATAGTCCCTAATGGGGTTCCCATATCGTGAGCGGCACTGGCTGCTAAGGTGCCCAAGGCAACAACACGCTCATCTCGCAATGCATTTTCTCGAGCTTCAGCCAGATTTCGTTCCTGAGCTTTGAGTGTTTTTGCCAGTTCAACGACAAAAAAAGCCACTAAGCCTGCACTAAATACAAAACCAAACCACATGCCGAAAATATGCAGATTAAAATAATGACTGTCATTCATCGCATGAAACTGCTGCATCAATGCCTGATTCGTTGCATCGGAATAGCGCATTTCCGGGTCAGGCATATGTGGTTCTATGGATGGTAGCGGAATATTGTAAGCCATTAACATCGTATACAAGGAGGTGGTTAAAATCACCATGTACCAGGCATAGGATTGATGTAGCATGATAGCGGTAATAATCAGAGGCAACAGGTATACCCAGATAATTGGGTTTGATGCGCCCCCAGTCAGGTATAACAAGGCTGTAATACCAAATACATCAATAACAAGTTGGGAGAAAATTTCCAGCTCAGTAACCGGATCATCGGTCTCCAAACGCATTGAGGTATAACAATTAACGATAGCGATCGACAATATCACTAGCCAGAGAGGTTGCTCGGGCAACTTAATGTTAAGGCCATA
This sequence comes from Methylococcaceae bacterium, assembly GCA_947506155.1. GTDB lineage: Bacteria > Pseudomonadota > Gammaproteobacteria > Methylococcales > Methylomonadaceae > Methylobacter_A. The sequence continues at coordinate 5,378 of CANNNV010000094.1, read as the reverse complement.
GATAGATAATATAATCAATATGACTTCACTGAGTATCATCAGATTTCTGAGAATAAATAGCCATTTCAGATTTTGTCGGGCAGAAAACTCTGATTTATGTACGGCGTGTGAGAGCATTTTATAAAAACCGGTGAGTATCGTGTTGAAAATAATTCTGGTGAGAAACGACAAAAAAGGAATAATTATTTTTTGATGGCTAAATTTTTATGGTCACATAAATCGTCAATGACGCAAGTTTGACAACGTGGTTTTCTAGCTACGCAGGTGTAGCGACCGTGAAGAATTAGTAAATGATGAGCATCTTTCTTATGTTTTTTGGGCACCTGTTTATCTAATTTTCGCTCGACTTCAAGCACATTTTTTCCGACTGCAATGCCGGTACGGTTGGCAACTCTAAAAATATGGGTATCTACGGCTATGGTTGGATGGCCAAAAGCGGTATTCAAGATGACATTGGCAGTTTTTCTGCCAACACCGGCCAGCGCTTCCAGTTCTTCCCGTGTCTGAGGCACTTGGCCTGCATGGTGTTCAAGTAATCGCTGACAAAGCGTGATGATATGGGCGGCTTTGTTGTTAAACAGCCCAATGGTTTTGATGTACTGTTTCAAGTTCTCCACGCCCAGTTCTAAAATATCATCAGGCGTATTGGCTACGGCAAATAGTTTGGCAGTCGCTTTATTGACGCCTTTATCGGTAGCCTGAGCCGATAAAACTACCGCGATTAATAATTCAAACGCGCTGGTATAGTGTAGTTCTGTAGTCGGCTCAGGTGTCGCAACAGCCAATCGATCAAAAATGGCTAGGCGCTTTTTAGGGTTCACGACGGGGCTAGCGATTAACTAAACTTTATATTTATCCAGCGCTTCCAGTTTTACTAGGGCCGCTTTTATTTTTGCATCGACCTCGGTATTTAGTTCATTATTTTTATAAACCTTTTCCAGCAAGCCTTCAACAACGAGGGCATCTTTTATCCAGCGTTTGGTGAAGCGGTAATTGCTATATGCGGTGACAACATCGCCTGTTGTGGGATTCTTTAAGCCAGGGCGTTTTGCAGAAACAAGCTTGTCTTTTTTAGCCACTTTGGTAGGCGTAACTGGTTGGCTTACTACAGCTTTGGGAGCGGCTTTATCTTCTGCAATCACAAGTTGAGGCCTTGGTTGTTCAACCACTATGACCGGTGTTTCCGGTTTTGTCGCCGATACCTTGGATTTCACCGTTGTTTTTTGTTCGTCTACAATCGCATAAACAACATAGGCAACAAAAATAGTTGTTAATATAAAAAACACTTCAGTCATGATGGCTCTCATCTTTAAATTAATTTTTTAGCACTGCTTGGGGCAGATCCGCAGCTAAAGCCTCTATTTTTCCCTACATTTCTGTAAGTAAAGCCCTACTGCTAGCGCCGAAATATACCAGAAGCTGGTGTGTAGGCAAAATGCTAATTCAAAAAATGGGAAAGCTGCCCGATAGTTAGGGTTGACTTTGAGTGATTACCAACATGGCTGTCTTTTTGCCAGTTTGGGCAAATCGTCACGCAAGCCCATTGCGTAATTATTAAAACAGGCCTTGAGCAGCGCTGTGTTATTAATACAGTTCATGCCGGTTGAGCGCAAGCTGACTAAGGGCGGCATGGTTGCAAGATAGGTTTTGTTTAGCATATCCATGCTGGCCATCATCATTAAATTATCGCCTTTACGCCAGCGCTCATAACGACGCAGCAACTGTGGGCTGGATAAAGGTCTTTTTTCTTGCTTGGCTAATAAAATCAGTTCCGCAAGTGCTGCGGCATCCAGCAAGCCTGCGTTCACACCTTGTCCAGCTAGAGGATGCATCGCATGAGCTGCATCGCCACACAATGCAAAACGCTGCTCGATAGTGTTGTTTGCATATTGAAAGCGTAACGGAAAGGCAGCGCGAGGACCTATTGCCAGCATCTTTCCCAGTATGCCGCCTGAGGCTTGCTCCAAAACCTGTAGAAAGTCTTTATCATTCAGCGCCAGATAGCTTTTCGATGTTGCTGAACTCAAGGTCCATACTATCGAGCATTGTCCGTTGTTTAGCGGCAAAAAGGCCAGCGGGCCTTGCTCAAGAAAGCGTTGCCAGGCGGTGAACTGATGGCTTTTTTCAGTGGTCACCGTAGCAACCAATCCATCCTGATGATAATCCCAGCCGGTCACGTTAATGCCGGTCATCGTTCTTAACGCAGAATCGCGGCCGTCGGCCGCAATGACCAACTCAGCGTCAAGTAGCCGGCCATCTTCCAGGCGTAATTGCCGACTTTGATCAAGAAGCTGCATGTCGACAACTTTTGCCGGGGTAATGCAGGTAGCCGAGGGCAGGGTGTCCAATACATCCCAAAGTGCGGCAACAGTCACTCTGTTTTCGACCAGATGCCCCAGTTCAGCAAACAGCGTGTCGGCACAGTCAAAATGCAATTCTCCATCGGATCGTGCATCCCATACCCGCATGTCCCGATAAGCGCAAACACCACGTTGTACCATATCCGGCCAGGCACCGAGCATTTCCAGAATGTTCTGGGAAGCTTTGGTTAATGCAGAAACACGGTTATCAATAGGTTCTTGCGGCCACTGCCGCTCCGGATTGAATCTATCTAATAACGCTACTTTGATGCCGCCCTTGGCTAATGCGCAAGCTGTTGCGGCACCAACCATGCCGCCGCCACAGACGATGACTTCATAATGATTTGTCATGGCTATCTCCTGTTGCCAAGTCGTGGCAATCGTCCGGCCAAACCCATGGCATGACGTGTCAGTAAGTTTTTTGCTGCTGGAAGATGATCCAGCAATGCTAGGCCAATATTTCTTGCCGCAGATACCGCTAAGTCGTCAGTGGAAAAGATTCGCACCAGGTTATCGGTAAAGCCGATAGTCTGGTCATGATCTTTCTGCCTAATTTGGGTATACGCGGTTAAAAAATCAACAGAACCTATGTCTTGACCGGCTTCATGCTGCTTGACCAGTAGTTCTGCCAGTTGCACCACGTCGCGCAGGCCTAAATTAAAGCCCTGTCCTGCAACTGGATGCAGCTGGTGCACCGCATTGCCGATAATCACCGTTCTGGGGGCAAGCATTTTTTCGGCGCGGATCAGCGACAACGGGAAGGCCCGTCTGGGCGCCGCCAAACTGAAGGTTCCCAATTTATAACCAAAACATTGTTGTAGTTCGGCAAGAAAGTCAGCCTCGCTGCCGGCCATCAGCGCCTTCGCATCTTCAGTCTTGCGGGTCCAGACTACGGCGCAATGATTATCAGCGACCGGCAACAAGGCCAGTGGCCCGGAAGAGGTAAAACGCTCGAAGGCTGTATTGTTATGAGGCAGGGATGATTTTATCGTGGTGACCAGTGCGGATTGTCCATATTCGGTCATCTGCTGGGCTATTTCCAACAATTTACGTACTGAGGAGTTACCGCCATCTGCGCCGACCAGTAGTTTAGCCGACACGCTTAATGCTTCATCGCCACGTTTTAGGCTGACATTGACGGCAGCAGTACCGGCCATCAAGCCGACCACACGGGCAGGACAAAGCAGTTCTATCCCGGCATCAAAAACCAAGTTGGCGACATGCGTTTCAATGTCCCTGGCACTGATTACATAGCCGAGGGCCGTGACATTTTCTTTCTGGGCAGAAAGTCGAACTTTACCAAAATGGCCTTGATCAGAAACATGGATATGTTTGATAGCGGTAGCAGCGTGACCGATGCCTTGCCAGATACCCAGTGCTTCAAGCATTATGACGGTGCCAGCCGCCAAGGCCAGTGCCCGGTCGCCGGAAGGAGAGTCATGCAATTGTTCGCGTGTGCTGGCTTCGACAATTCCAATCTTCAGGCCAGTATCTTTTAAGGCCAGTGCCAGACAGTTGCCAGCCAGACCGCCGCCAGCTATCACTAAGTCATAATCTGTTCGCATTAGCTCGCCGCCATTAAGCTTTCAATATCAGCAATGGTTTTGGGTACGCCGCTAGTCAGGATTTCATAGCCCAGTGCAGTCACCAGAATGTCATCTTCAATGCGTATGCCTATACCACGCCATTGCTCGTCAACGGTCAGGCAATCTACCGGAATATACAAGCCCGGTTCGACGGTCAGTACCATGCCGGGTTCCAGCAAGCGCCATTCCTTATCGACTTTATAGTCGCCGACATCATGCACATCCATGCCTAGCCAGTGGCCGATTCGGTGCATATAAAATTGTTTGTATTTTTCATCCTTGATCAGTTCGCCTACCTTGCCTTTGAGCAGTCCCAGTGCTACCAAGCCTTTAGTAATCGTTTCGACTGAGGCGTCATGCGCTAGATGCCAAGGAAGTCCCGGTTTAATGTGTGCGAGTGCCGCTGTCTGGGCATCTAAAACCAGTTGGTAAAGCAATTTTTGCGGTTCACTAAAGCGTCCCGAAACCGGAAACGTGCGGGTAATATCGGCTGCGTAATGGTCGCATTCAGCACCGGCATCAATCAGCAGCAAATCGCCATTTTTCAATTTATCCGAATTTTCAGTGTAATGTAGTACGCAGGCATTTTTACCGCCGGCGACTATCGAGGGATAAGCAACCGCCCGCAAGCCGTCCTGGATAAAGTGATAAATAAGTTCTGCTTCTATCTGATACTCATACAAGCCTGCTTTGCATTTTTGCATGGCTTTAACATGGGCTTTAGCTGATATATCCGCTGCCCGACGCAGTAGTTTAAGCTCTTCTGGGCTTTTGAATAAGCGCATTTCATGCAGTATATGCTCCAGGGAAACCAGTTCGCCCGGTGCAATAACACCGGTTCTGGATTGGTCGCGGATATGGTTTATCCAAACCAGTAAGTTGTGGTCAAGCTCAGAATCACGGCCCATCGGGTAATAAACTTTGGCTTTGTCTTCGAGCATACCCGGTAAAATATCATCCAGATCAGCTATCGGAAAAGAGTCGTCCGCCTTGTAATGCGTAGTCGCGCCCTCAAGTCCGGCATGCGCGCCTTCCCATAAGGCCTTTTTTTCATCGAATTCACGGCAAAACAAAATGTATTCACCTTGTTTACGTCCTGGGATAAAAACGGCGAGGGAATCTGGTTCATTAAAGCCGGTCAAGTAATAAAAATCGCTATCCTGGCGAAACGGATAATCTACATCTCGGTTACGGGCTCGGGTTGCTGCACTACCTATTAACGCAATATTACCGATGCCGATCTGCTGCATCAATTGCTTGCGGCGGTGCTTAAATTCTATTTGTTTCATCAATTTTTGCGCGAGACACCCCGTCCTTCAGGTCGGGGAGGGATAGCGTGTCGGCGTTAGCCGACCCAACTCACGCAGCTCCTATTGCGTTTGCTATCTTGGGTTGAAACTTGTACCCATAACCATCGTTGCGGGCAATAAGT